>JAADIP010000155.1 GCA_013151275.1 Calditrichota bacterium
GAATTTCTGTCATTCGGTAATTCGAATTTGTTTCGTATTTCGATATTCGAATTTCGTATTTACGATTTTCCTCTTCAATTTACTTTGTTACTATGTTACTTTGTCACTTTGTTACCCTGTTACTCATCACGCGTCACGCGTTACGCATCACGACAATTCGTTAAGGGTTACCGGTAGCTGTCAATATCCGCTCCCTGAGCCTGTCGAAGGGAGCCTGTCGAGTTATTTTGTTACTCTGTCACTTTGTAACTTTGTCACTTTGTCACCCATTACGCGTTACGACCCTGTTAAATATCGATTTATTCTGAATTTAAGACCCCCCTTTTAATTTCCCCCCTTCAAAGGGGGGAACGCCGAAGGCAAGGGGGGTTTTGCTCAAGACGCACAATATCTGAATGTCCGGGCTGGTCAGTTGTTCGTTAAGCGTGCCTCTCCATCTACTCATCACGCGTCACGCATTACGCATCACGACAATTCGTTAAGGGTTACCGGTAGCTGGTCAATATCCGCTCCCTGAGCCTGTCGAAGGGAGCCTGTCGAGTTACTTTGTTACTCTGTCACTTTGTAACTTTGTCACTTTGTCACCCATTACGCTTCACGCTTCACGCCAATTTTCGCCTGAAATGTACCTTATTGCGCGTTTTGTCATTTTAATTTAATTTTTTCTTTGATTAGCGTATATTTTTTGTATCTTTGTCAAAGGGTAAATTGGTAATACTTTCAGTATTCTTCGGTTTGTTTTATTAAGGTCAATTAAATTCGCCGAAAAATACAAAATTGAAACCAACGCATTGCATTAATGAATTGGATTTACATCCTAATAGACGGAAGGATAATATGCTGAAAGAATTCTTGGAGAACATTGTAAAGCCTCTGGTTGATAAACCGGATGAAGTTAAGATAACCGAGATCGAAGGTAAAACAGTTTCTATTTACGAATTGCGGGTTAACTCCGGAGACTACGGAAAAGTAATCGGAAAACACGGTCAAAATGCCAATGCAATAAGAACCATATTCGGCGCAGTAGCGGCTAAAGTCGGTAAACGCGGGGTTCTTGAAATTCTTGAATAGAAATGTTATTCTTTAAAACCATTTTCATATATTGCGATAAATTCAGGCATTCATAATTGATTGTCCATTAAAGTTATATAATTTTATATCAACACAACTTTGATCAAATAAGAATATAAAAACATATAATGTAACATGTAAAAAAGAGGTTGATTTAGTTTTGAATAAAAGACAATCCTTAGAGAGCTATTACAGGGAAATCGGCGAGGTTGAATTACTTTCACCCGAAGAGGAAGTTGAACTCGCCAGACGGATCAAACAAAACGATCTGAAAGCGTTAAAAAAATTAGTAAGCGCTAATTTACGTTTCGTTGTAAGCGTGGCAAAATCGTATCAAAACCACGGTTTATCTTTGGAAGATTTAATAAACGAGGGAAACTTAGGTTTGATTAAAGCCGCCTACCGTTTTGACGAAACGCGCGGATTCAAATTTATTTCTTACGCGGTCTGGTGGATAAGACAAGCCATTTTGCAGGCAATCGCCGAAAAAACGCGTATGATCCGCCTGCCCCTTAATCGCGTCGGAACGCTTACCAAAATAAGTAAAGTATATAGCAAACTCGAACAGGAGTTTGAACGCTCTCCCACCAACGAAGAGATAGGAAGCATGTTGGAAATCGATTCCGAGGAAATTTCCAATACAATAAGAAAAGCTTCCCGCGTGGCGTCTATCGATTCTCCGATAATTTCCAACAGCAACAGCCGCCTGATTGATATTATCCAGTCCAAAGACGAATTAAGACCGGATTCCAAGTTGATCGATGAATCTTTGGTGGATGAAGTCAAGCACATGCTGGAAGGTTTAACGAATCGCGAATCCAAAATATTGAAATTGTATTACGGCTTGGACGGACAAAAGGCTCAAACGCTCGAAGAGATCGGCATGGAATTCAGACTAACAAGAGAACGGATAAGACAAATCAAAGAAAAGGCGTTGAATAAACTTCGCCAAAGCTCCCGCTGCCATGTGTTGAGTCAGTATTTAGGATAAAATTTTTAAAATCACTTTATGATAACGAGTATTCTTTTTGTACTTTGGGACTTCTTTGCGCCATTTGTGATTATTCTTTAGCGCGGATTGAGCCACAGAGAACGATTCTGATGCGCGCCGCCTTCCTGCCAAATAAATGAATAAAACTAAAATTTCTAAAGAAAAAAATGAAATAGTACTTATTTTGTGCCGGAAGTCATTTTAGGGCATGACATTTGATTTTATTTTCAGTGTAATTTTTCCAAATACCAATCCATTCATTTTTTTATCATAAGGAGCGATGCTATGCCTGATGGTACATTTAAAAAGATGCCTCTTTTTTTAGTTCTTTTTTTATTCATATCTCTGCAATTCTTATGGGCGGCAAACAACGCCGAATATCGCAATTACCGACAAACAACAATTCCGCGCATTTCCGCGGGCGCGCAATTTAACCGCGCTCTTCAAGCCCGGAAAATCAATCTCAACAGCACGGGAGATATTTCTTTTTTAAGAAAGCCGAGTACCGCCGCTCTGGATCCGCAAATATCGGGACCGGTTACCGAAGCCATTGACTATGCGCGCGACGACAGCTTGAACGGTCGGGCGCAGTCGCCTCCGGACAACGCCGGTTGCGTGGGTCCGGATCATTTTTTGGCGGCTGTGAACACGGCGATCGAATGGTACACAAAGACCGATCGCATCCGAGAATACAGCGAGAGTTTGAATACCTTTTTTGCGCCCACTTCCCCGACCGATTTGTTTGATCCGCGGGTGCTGTGGGATCAGTACAACGGTCGCTATGTGGTAATCGCCGATGAAGAAAGCGACAATGACAAGATTTCCTTTATTCACATTGCGGTCTCGAAAACCAGCGATCCCAACGACGGCTGGTATTTTCAGAAGATAAACACAAAGGTCAATATCAACGGCACCGACACCTGGCTGGATTTTCCCAGTCTGGGCGTCAGCAGCGAAGCGCTGTACTTAAGCGGAAACATGTTCTCTTTCGGCAGCGCTTATCAAGCCACGCGGTTATGGATTATCGACAAGGGATTGTACAGCGGAGGAACATCCTCCGTTTCGTTGTACGATCCTTCCACGGAAGCCGGCTTAAGCAGTCAGGCTTTCACCATCCAGCCGGCGCACATGTACGGCGATCAGCCCGGGAATGTGGGCGTTTTTATGTTCAGCAGCGAGTGGGATGATAACGGGGGAAATAACGATTTAATCGCCCTTTTCCGTGTGGATGATCCGTTGGGCGGTTCGGGCGGTCCGTTTTTTACGGTGGATTTTTTGAATCCCGGCGAAATTCACGACAACAGTTCCGGCGTACCGGAAGCTCCGCAAAAAGACAGCAACATAAAAATCGATTTTGGCGACGACCGCGCTCAAAGCTGCGTTTGGCGCGATAGCATTTTCGTGGGCGCTTTTACTATTAATCCCTCTTCGGGAAGCCAGACAGGACAGGCTACAAATTTTTGGTTTACGGTCAATACTTCCGACCTCAACGCCCCGGCTTTGGAACAGCAGGGATTGATTGAGGGCGACGATATTGCAGAAAATGCTTACACTGCATACCCTGCCGTATCGATTAACGCGCACGGAGATATCGCCATCGGATTTGCCGCTTCCGCGGATACAATTTACGCCGGGGGCTACGTCGCCTTTCACGAAGTGGGCGACGCCAGCGGCAGCAACCGCGGTTCAATACAAATTCACGAAGGGCTGGATTTTTATGTGCGTACGGGCTTGCCTTTCCATATCGGCAACCGCTGGGGAGATTACAGCTCTATTGCTTTGGATCCCGTAAACGAAAACAATTTTTGGGTATTCAATCAATATGCCTGGACGCGCGGCGGGTATGATCCTTTTGCCGATGAGGACGGACGCTGGGCTACCGCTTTTGCCCAGGTACTGCCCTACCATCCGTCGAGCGCGGAAGAATATGCAAATCTGCAGCCGGAAAATTTTGTTCTGGATCAGAACTACCCCAACCCTTTCAATCCCGCGACGACCATTTCTTATCGATTGGTTAGAACCGATCGGGTGGAATTGTCAGTTTACAACATCACGGGCGAAAGAATCCGCACATTGGTTCAAAGTCGGCAACCTGCCGGATACTATTCGGTAAAATGGGACGGCTTGAACGACGCGGGTAATTTGGTGGCAAGCGGCGCTTATGTGTACAGGCTGCGCGCCGGAAATTCCGTTCAGGTAAAAAAGATGATTTTGATGCGTTGATTTCAGCGCGGCAAATTCCGATGCGGCAATTATGCGAATAGTTGATAACCGGCAAGGAATAGTCAATTTACAGGGTTAAACGTTTTTACGCCTTACGAATTGATTATTCCTTGTTTTATTTCGGATATTCCGTTTTTTTGGGTTTGAATAATCGACAGCGGGCGGGACGATGCGGGAGCGGCTGTATTTTAAGATTTGACATTCACTCCAATATTTCTATATTAAATAGCATCATAAAAATTCATCAAAGAATAAATCATTCGGCATAGATCAGTCTATTACAGGCTTTAGAAAAACAAGCATATTGGCAAAGCGAACATATTGCAGGGAAGTTATTTTTATTGTGGTCGGACGCATCTGCGCGGAAATGCGTTTATTTTTGTGCTATGGCGTGTAACTGACGTGGCGGAGCTGCATTTAAATAAAGAGACTATTTTAGTTAGTACCTTATTACCTTCTTAGTCGAGGTAAGCGCAGACATCATTTTCAAGGAAATACGGCGAAAAAAAGCCTGGATTTTGATTTTTAGAGATTTGAAAAATGCTTTATGAAGTAGTTAATTGCTTGGTCTTGAGGAACGGATTGTTGAGAAGGCAGAAATTCAAAATACACAAGATTAAGAAAAAACAACAAATCTCCATAAATTTTTCTAATATCAGAAAAAAATGGTTATATTTAGAAAAGTTTTTCTAATATTGGAAAAATAGTTTACTAAAAAATGAGCTTATAAACTATATGTTAGGTTACAATATAAAATATGAGAAATCTATGAGTTATAAAGCAAA
>JAADIP010000241.1 GCA_013151275.1 Calditrichota bacterium
CGCTTAACTCTTACACCCTTAACGCTTAACGACTACAGCCGCCGCTGCCGGTAAAAATAAAAGAAATTCTCCGCTTTTTTTTGCAATTACGGGCTCTTCAAAATATTAATTTGGATCTTTTCGATTTTTTTGTTATTCATTTGACTAAAATTTCTTAGGTTTTTACTTTATATCATTTTAATTATTATGTATTTTCAGATATGCGAGTTTTTGAATTAAAGGTTGTGCTTTCCGAATTTTTTTAGCGAGGTAACGGAAGTGGATGTCATCAGATTGAAAAATATGATTTTTTACGCGCATCACGGTTATTATGAAGCCGAACGCGAATTAGGGCAGAAGTTCGAGGTCGATATCGAATTGCAATGTGATTTTCGAGGCGCCGCTATCAATGACGATTTAAAAAAGACCATCGATTACCGTAAAATTTATAAAATCGCCAAAGAGATTTTTGAAAATTACAAATTTAAGTTGATCGAGACTGTTGCCGAAAGAATAGCTTCAAGAATACTCGAACTGCCGGGGATTGAAAATGTTTTGATTCGGGTTCGCAAACCCCATGTGCCGTTGAACGGATTACTGGATTGTGTGGAAATCGAAATTTTCAGGGAAAATAAATAAAGTGATTTACTATTTAAGCCTCGGAACAAATCAGGGAGATCGTTTACGGAATCTGAAAAACGCCAGGAGCGCGTTGCGGAAAATCGGGGAAGTCCGAACGCAGTCTCCCGTTTACGAAACCGAGCCGTGGGGCGACGCCGATCAGGCTGCTTTTTTAAACGCCGTTGTGGTTTTGGAAAGCAAGCTCAGACCGTTCAGGCTGCTTCGGAAATTGAAACGCTTTGAATTGGAACTGGGACGCCTCCGTACAAGACGTTGGGGTCCGAGGGTCATTGATCTGGATATTCTTGACTGGCAGGGAGAACCGCTGAGCACGAGTGTTTTAACCGTTCCGCACCCCTTAATGGAAGAGCGCGGATTTGTACTGCGACCGTTATGCGATGTTGACAAAGAATTTAAATTGCCCTCGGGTAAAACGGTTTTTGATGTTTTAAGAACCGGTTCGTTTGATAAACAAGTGCAACGAGTAATAGAGAATTGGTAGAACATGTCGTTAAAAACGTTACGATTTATAGCTATTGAGGGTGTAATCGGAGCGGGAAAGACCACGCTGGCGGATAAACTGGCGAAGACTTTGGGAGCAAGCCTGATTCTGGAAGAATTCGAAGAGAATCCGTTTCTCGAAGAGTTTTACAAAGATCCCAAACATTACGCTTTTCAAACGCAGATTTTTTTCTTACTGAGCCGGTTCAAACAGTTGCAGCAATTGCGTCAGATCGATCTGTTTAAACAAAAGGTGGTAAGCGATTATATTTTTGAAAAAGACCGGATTTTTGCTACATTAAATCTTTCTGAAAAAGAAATGAAACTTTATGACGGAATCGCTCGCTTAATTGAAAAAGAAGTACCTCGCGCGGATCTGGTAATTTATCTGCAGGCTTCAACGGCGCACTTAATGGAAAATATCCGCAAACGGGGGCGTTCGATTGAAAAGAATATAAGTTATGAGTACATCGATGCCTTAAACGAACTTTATAACCGGTTTTTTTTCCATTACACTAAAACGCCTTTACTGGTAATAAATACCGATGAAATCGATTTTCAGCATAACGAGGACGATTACAAAGATATTCTTGTTCAGATAAATCAGCATCCCGGAGGTACGCGATATTATGTTCCACAAAAACACAGGTGAAATATGTTGCGGATTATTCTGTTTATGCTTTTAGGAATAGCTTTATATAAATTATTTGAATCTTTTGCCGATAAGAAGAAAACAGCCGTGAAAGGCGGACGTCCCGAAAACAAGGAATCATTCCAGAAAAGATATAAAGATATAATCGAAGATGCAGACTTTGAAGAGTTCAATGATAAAAAACGAAAATGATCTTTCGGCAGACCGGAATATTTTCAAGCTCCAAAAGGAGAACGAGCGCCTCCGTTCGCTTTTGCAGGTCGCGGAGTCTCTTGGCAGCGTTATTGATCTCGACGAATTGCTGTTCAGGGTCATGGAAATAGTGCGCGAACGTCTGAACGCGGAACGTTGCACGGTGTTTTTAATTGACTATGACCGAAAAGAGCTGTGGTCAAAAGTGGCGCTTGGTCTGGCTGAGGAAATACGTTTCCCTTTAGGCAAGGGTATTGCCGGGCATGTGGCGGCAACCGGCGAAGTGCTCACTATCGATGACGCCTATTCGGACTCGCGCTTTAATCCCGAAGTCGATAAAAAAACCGGCTATAAAACGCGAAACTTATTGACCATGCCCATGCGCAACAAACAGAATGAAATCATCGGAGTCTTTCAGGTTCTTAATAAAAAAGAGGGAGCGTTTACGCAGGATGATATCGGATTATTAAAAGCCATTTCTTCCATTGCCGCTTCCGCCATCGAAAACGCACAGCTTTATGACGAACTGAATAAAACGTTTATCAGCTTTATGGAAACGCTTTCAACCACCCTCGATGCCCGCGACTATATCACATCCGGACATTCGCGCCGCGTAACGCTCTATTCGGTTCAGGTAGCCCGCTTAATGCGTTTGAAAAAAGAAGAAATCGAACTCATCCGTTATGCCGCCTTGCTGCACGATATCGGCAAATTGGGCATTCCGGAAATCGTTCTTTTTAAAAACAAAAAATTAACCGAAGACGAATACAACATCATTAAACGCCATGCCACATTAAGCCGCAGCATCCTGAAAAAAATCCGCTTCAAAAGGTATCTTAAACAAATCCCGGAAATTGCTTCCTCCCATCATGAAAAGATCGACGGATCCGGGTATCCGCTTGGTTTGAAGGGAGAAGAAATTCCTTTGGGCGGTAAAATTCTGGCGGTATGCGATGTGTTCGACGCGCTTACCTCACGACGTCAGTATAAAGACCGGATAGACATCGTTGACGTTATGTCTGTTTTGGAAAAGGAAACAGGGAATACCTTTGAGCCGTATGTGGTTTACCAGTTTAAAAATATTACCCTCAATGTTTTGATAGAAATATTGGAATTCGGACACAAAGAAGACTTTGATCTCGGGGATCTGGCGCTGCTGCGAAATTATACTTTAAACGACCTGTTACGTATCCGGCGACAGGGAGCCGCAGATGAGCGAGAGCAAAAAGCAGCCGAAGCTTTCATGTTTTATTATCAAAGAAAATATCGCGGCGAATAGCGGGCTGAAGAGTTTTTTCTTCGATTTCGTTCACCTGATATTTGTTCCTTAAATTAGTCCACCATTGATCCACGTAAGGCGACACATAGTAACTAAATACAGCCAGCGCAAAACCGGCGATAATATCCACCACATAATGATGCCTCAAATAAACCGTAGCCATAATCAGACTGATGGCGGGGATTAACAAAATTAAAAAGAGCTTTTTGCTGTACTTAAAAGCGTACATTAAACTAATTAAAGTTACCGCGGAATGCAGGCTGGGAAAAGCGGCGCGGGAGGATGAGGGGTTAATGTTGATCAGGCGATTTTGCAGATTAGTGATAAATCCGCCCGTAAAATCACGGGTGAATTGATTGGCTAAGGTGATTCGCGGCGGAGCTGCCGGGAAGAGAACGTAAAGAATATACCCGATATAAAAACTGAGAATTGTGCCGATCAGAACTTTGCGCATTTCCACCGGACGCTTTTTTATCATTAAAAACAAAACCACTGTCACGGCGATAAAAAAGTAATTCATATAACTAATGCTGAAATAGTCCGTTAACCAGGGACGGTAAAACTGTTGTGCCCAGAGAACGGGTTGAACGCCGAAAAGAGCCTGCTCGATGCGAATAAGCGTATCGTGCACGTCGTTAGAATTCACAAAGCCGATGGTATCGTGCAGATTGGTGTAAATGGCGATACAGAACAGAAAAGGCATTATATCGCGAAGCCAGTAGAGATACTTCCACAAAGGGCGGTATTTGACAAAATAATAGAAGGCGATCATTAATGCTAACGTTACGCCAAGGCGGATTAATCCGCCATAGTATTTGCGCGGAATGTGTGCTCCCGCCGCCAAAAAGTAATGGTTTGCTTTTATGGTAATAAGCAATGAAGGAATAAAAAATAACAGCGCCAGGAATTCTTCGAGCCGCAGACTGAAAATTTTTTGCAGAATTTTTCGTTTCATACTTCCCTTGTCGTCTTTTTGTTAAAGACAATGAAGATACGGATTTTAAAGTAAATTCTCCAGATAAAATTCAACCGATTCTTGGTTTCGGAAAACAGTGGTTCGTTAAGCGTTAAGGGTATAAGGGTTAAGGGTTAAGGGGCTTCACCGATTATCGTAATGCGTGACGAATAATGAATAATGAATAATCTCCACCGTTACATAAACGTTTAAATAATTCAGCCAAATTATTTTTAATGAACAAAAAAGCATTTCCCTCTTAAAACAGACATTACACTATTTTCTACCTACTAATACTTCTTACTCCCTGCTCATTTTCGCTCTAACCTAAACACCTAAACACCTAAACTTCTAAACTCGTAACTTTGTTACTCTGTCACTTTGTCACTCATTACGCGTCACGCATTACGGATTACGCTTTTCCCTTGCTTTTTTCCATGTCCTTTTTGTATTTTAACGAGTACTCTTTTTTCAGGCATCAAAAAATGAATTTAAAAATAATTTTACCCGCTTAAAAAATCCGGAGAAAATAGAATGAAATATTTTTTTCTTTTTGTCTTTTATCTTTTATCTTTTGTCTTGCTTTTGACTTGTCAAAAGCTCACCGAACCGCTGTACAACACCGCAAACTTACAGCTTAGCGTAAAAGACGTTTCCTGCACCGAAGTGTGGCTGAGCCTTAAAACCGGCAAAGATTTTTACAACCAAACCTTAAAACTCTACCGTGATGACAGTCTGATTATTGAAAAAGCCTTAACAACAACTGACAGCATTTTACTGGTAGAAAATCTGCAGCCTGCCACACAATATGCCTTTAATGCAAGTGTTTATGACGGCGATAAACTGTTAGCCAAAAGCAGCGCTGT
>JAADIP010000034.1 GCA_013151275.1 Calditrichota bacterium
CAGAGCGGGAAAATGGAACAGTTCTTAAAAATAGGAAAGTCGATTATTCGAAAATTCTTTGATTATTATGAGGAATATCATCTGGATAACGAAACAGAATTTTTCCCTGTTTTAAAACTAATAATTTCCGGAATTACAGACGCCTGTCAGGATAATAAACAAAAAAACATCATTAAAAAACAATTGAAAATATACGCAAGAGAGCTTTACTGCCAGCTTTGGATTCAACATGCAAAAGAAGATGAGGTCTCTCCGGATATTGAATATGAAAAGAAAGAAGCAATAAAAGAATTTAATCGTATCTATGGTAAAAAAAGAAAATAACATATATTTGTATTTAAAAGTCCCGTCCTGTTTTTAAGGAAGGGAATAATATCAAGGCTCAGACTCCGGATTTACCGGCAGCGGTCATCGTTTTTTTGAAACAACGAAGTGAGGAATTCTCCAAAATAAAATGTTTTTTTGGGATTCCTCGTGCTATTTTTTAGTAATTTTGCTAATCGCGGGACTCAGAGGTCAGAGCGATGTAACCGAAAAAACGTAACTTCAAAATGCGGGGCTTTCAATGTCTCATTATGAAATTACAATCACTTTGATCACAATAGTTTATGGCTTGATGCTGACAGATTTGTTCGCAAGCATCCACAGACTTATCCGGTCAAGGAGTCTTGTTAAGTGGCATTGGCTGCCTCTTTTGGCGTCCTGGTACGTTCTTCTTGTTATTCTTAAAAATTGGTGGGGCGTCTCTTTTTCACAAAACGCCCAACATTGGAATATTTTTATCATATTTTTAGCTTACGGTCATTTACTGGTTTTGCTGTATTTGACGGTTTCATCGGTTTTGCCCGACTCCGTTCCGACCGAGGGCATTGATCTAAAGCAGTATTATTTTAGCAATCATCGTTATTTCTGGGGACTAATGAGCGCCGCTTTTTTGGTCGCTCTCATAATATCCGTATCCGCAAGTCTGATGTTAGGAAATCAAATCAATACTATTAATGTTCTGTTAAAACTTGTATTTATTGCTTTGCTCGTGTCACTTTCAATCTGGAAGAACTACTGGCTTCATTCTCTATTCCTTTTATTTTTTGTAATCGAAATAGTAGCGGAAATCGTGTTGTCGGTTAAATGACAATTATTGTGAAAATTCGATCTGTTTAAAAATGAATCTTAGAATAGTCTGCGCTTTAACATCTATCCGTCCTTAAAAGTCCCAGTCCTGACCGAATCTTTGACCAAAAAGAGTATTACTGTGGCGAAAACAAATAATTTTTGCATGCTGATCGATTTCGCAGTTATATTTGTGTTGTTTGGTCCTAAAACGAATAAAGACATCCTTGTGTTGCCGGATAACTAAAAATGAAGATGGGTTGTTTTTTTAAGTACATGAATACTATCAATGCCAAACTCCGAATTTAACGACAGCGGTCATCGTTTTTTTGAAACAACAAAATCAGGAATTCTCCAAAGTAAAATGGTTTTCATCTTTTGGATTTGATTGGTAAAAAAATGAAAAAAAGAATATTTTCCGTGATAATTATTATCTTACTGATATTTTTATTAGAAATAGTAACTTATTGCGGTAAGAATAAAGTAACAAATCCTAATAATCCTGCTGAAATAGAACTAAAAGATTTTCCCAACAAAATTGGAGATGAATGGAAATATTTTTATTATGATAGCCTGTCTTCTTATTCAGACACAGTGGTAGTGCGCATTATAGGCGATACGACTTTCGATGACACCAGAACGGCAAAAATATGGGAATATCTTTATAGGAATAAAACAGAGTATCGTTATGTAGAGGTATTGGACGATACTGTAAGAATCTTCGAAAATTTAAAAAGTTTATGGACAAATATAAAATTTGTATTTCCTTTAAAGTTAAACAGAGGATGGAAAGGTGATTTTGCTACTGATACAAGTTCCGTTATAGGTGAAGATTCCGTATCGGTTAAAGCCGGACATTTTACAGAATGTTATTTAATAGAAGAGACCTGGGGAGCATTTAATGACTATGGCAGAGTTTACACCTGGTTTGTTCCTGGTATCGGAATTGTTAAGAAGCATCATTTAAGCGGATCGTTTGTTATGGCTAATAATTATTGGGAATTATTGGAATACAAAATCGAAGAACCATAAATCGCCTGCCATGTATTTATTCTTAAAGCTTACCGCCCTGGCGTAATTTGTGACAAACAGCCAAATCCCAAAACAGGCGCTTCTCCGCATTCCGGTTTTGATCCCCAAACGGTTTATCAAACTTTCCTGCCGCTAAAAGCCTTTCACAAAATATCCCGCTTAACATCATTAAAAATCATCCTTTAAAAAACTTCATTGTTCATGTTTTACACAAATTTTACATTTATCTGTATTTTTTCCTCTGTCTTCAGCGTTTTAGGTTCTTTAAGTAAAATTAACATGCTGATTCCGATTGGAGGAAAAATATGTCTGAAAACGCAACATCTGCCGAGAGTAAAAAAAATCAACCCGGCTGGTATAAAGAAATATCAAAATACGCTCAACCCGATCTTAAAAAATCGATCTGGCAGCTCATCAATACTTTTGTGCCCTATTTTGCGCTCTGGATTTCTATGGTCTATCTTGTGCAGCGGGGAACCTCGTACTGGATTATCCTTGGTCTGGCAACAGTGACCGCCCTGCTCCACGTGCGTATTTTTATCTTTTTTCACGACGCCTGTCACGGTTCGTTTTTTGCCTCCCGTCGCGCCAATAAAATATTGGGCTATGTTGCCGGTATTGTAACTTTCACGCCTTTTGAAGAATGGCGTCGTTTGCACAATATTCATCACGCAACATCCGGAGATTTAGACCGGCGGGGCGTCGGCGACATCTGGACTATGACCGTGGAAGAATACCGGGCGTCATCAAAAATCAAACGCATCGCCTACAGAGTTTTCCGAAACCCGCTTGTGATGTTCGGTTTAGGACCCGTAATTTTATTCCTCGTTTCGATGCGCATCCCCAGCAAAGAATCCAAAAAAGAAGAACGCCGCAGCGTGATCATTACCAATATCGCTCTTATTCTGATTGTACTGGGCTTGGGCTTCTCTATCGGATTTTCCGTTTATTTTAAGATACTGATCCCGGTTACGTTTATCGCGGGAGCTGCTGGCATCTGGCTGTTCTATGTTCAGCACCAATTCGAAGATTCTTACTGGTCTAAAAACGCCGACTGGGATATGATAAAATCGGCTTTGAAAGGAAGCTCGTATTACAAACTTCCGAAAATCCTGCAATGGTTCACGGGAAATATCGGTTTGCATCATATTCACCATCTGCGACCGCGCATCCCCAATTATTATCTTCAATCGTGTAACGACAACATACCGGCTTTTAGTGAAATCAAACCGCTGACCATCTCCACAAGTTTAAAATCTCTTTGGCTCGATCTTTGGGACGAGAACAAAGAAAAACTGGTAAGTTTTCGTTCATTAAGAACCGATACGAATTTGTGTTAAAAAATTGTAAGCCTCACCCGCAGCCGGGTAAATCGGAAAGCGGAGTTTGATCTGTTCCCGCTTTCGGGTAAGAATAAAATTTCAACTTTCTTGTCTTATTCTCCCGGCTTCGGGATTTTTCTTTTTTTTGTTGCAATGCATAACCCGGACAGACAGGTACCATACGGGAGAAAAGTTGTTAATAGTCATTGGTTAAGATAGTAAAGTAAAAGGCGTCAGAAAGCAGAATGCAGAAAGCAGGAGTAGTAGGTAGAAGATAGTAAAATGTTTTTTTATTCTGCAAAAAATAATTTGGCTTAATTATTTAAGATTTTGAGCGATTGTGAAGACAACTCATTACGCATTACGTTGAGCAAATAAACCGCTTAACCCTTATACGCTTAACTTTTAACCGGAGAATCCGCATACACCCTTAACGATTAAAAATTCAGATGCGCGTTTGCCAACCGATGATTAATTTTCCCTCTTCCCTTTTACTATTTTTACTTTCTTCTTTTTTCATTAACTCTTATATTTTAAAATGCAGCGTTATCTTATTAAGAAAGGATTGCACTTTGTGAATCCTGACTTTGCTTTTTAAATTGTGAAACGTTAAAACAAAAAGGGAACGAATATGTCAAATTGGAACTGGGAAATTGAGAACGAAGATTTTCTTAATCGAACCGTTAAACGATGCCGTGAAAAGAATATCATCTTACCGACATTCGAACAATTAAAGCACCCTGAGCGTATTCCCGCCGAAATTCAGGAACAGTTGGCGAAAATTGACATGGAAGAGGTTCATCCGCTGAATCTATTTCGCATCCACTGGCGTAACGATCCGCGAACCGGCAAGATAGGCGATTACAACTATCTGGAAATTCCGCCCGAAATAAGCGGCGTTCCGGCGCGTATTATCGGACTGGTGGGCAAACACTTCCCTACCGGCGCTCACAAGGTGGGCGCCACTTACGGCTGTCTTGCTCCGTATCTTGTAACCGGACGCTTTAATCCCGATTACCACAAGGCGGTTTGGCCCTCTACCGGTAATTATTGCCGCGGCGGAGTCTTTAATTCAGCCCTGCTCTCCGTCCATGCCGTTGCCATTCTGCCCGAAGAGATGAGTTCGGAGCGTTTCGACTGGCTGCGCGAGAAGGGAGCCGAGGTTTACGCTACGCCGGGATGCGAGAGCAATGTCAAAGAAATTTACGATAAATGCCATGAATTAGCCGCTCAAAGCGACGAGTATCTGATTCTCAATCAGTTTGATCAATTTGGCAACGCCATCTGGCATTACGAAATAACCGGTTTTGCCATTGAAGAAATATTCGGAAAAGTCGCCGCGGAAAATCAAAAGCTGAGCGGCTACGTGAGCGCTACGGGATCGGCGGGCACCATCGCCGCGGGAGATTACCTGCGGGAAAAATTTCCGCGAATCCGTGTTCTGGGAGCCGAAGCCCTGCAATGCCCCACGCTTTTGATGAACGGCTTTGGAGGACATCGTATCGAAGGAATCGGCGATAAGCACGTACCATGGATCCATGATGTAAAAAACA
>JAADIP010000024.1 GCA_013151275.1 Calditrichota bacterium
GATTCCTAACATCATCTTTCAGACATTTACTTGATTTTAATTCGATGTAATACTTAGGATACCAAATCGGAGGCATGCGATTATTTTGATGGCATATCTTTTAAAAACGGCAAGTAAAATTCCTGCAGTATTGTAATAATTAAATTCAAATCTTCAGGAAAAGACTTCAGCTCATTTTTCTTTAAAAAGGCTTTCCATTGTTTCTTTTTAATTTCATCTTTGGCAAATTCGTCGCTTAAAGCATTTGGTATTTTTTTTGGTAACGGCGTATTTCTTTGTTTAAAGGTTTTGTTAATGGCTTCGATTAAGAGGTGACCATTTACTTTAACATTTTGCGCTATGTAAAAAAGATCAAAATAGTCTTTCATTCTGCTGTTAGCCATTCCCAGCTCAATCATAATCTGCAATTTTTCGGCAATAGCGGTTTCTACCGGATAAATTAATAATACAGGCTTTGGAAAATCTAAAATAACTGGAAAATCATGTTTAATGGGATTGGGGGTTACAACGTCTCCTAATCCCACATCGATGCGAATAGGTATGTGAATTTTTCCTAATTGTGCTGAGAGCGTAACCCGAAAACCGGTATAATTGTTTTGTTCTCGTACAATTTCAATAGCAATGGTTTGCCCTAAAAATTCCAAACCGTCGTCCGGCACAGCCGTGCTGCAAATAGACCGAAACATTTTGGACATGCGCTTTTGGTCGGTGTCTCCAAATTGAAGAAAATCAATATCTCTGGTAGGACGAAAAAAATCGGACTGCCATACAAAAAACAATAACCCTCCTTTCAGCACAAAGCGATCCGCAAACGGAGATACAGAAAGTCGATAAAGAAAACGTTCATTAGCATAGCGCAGAAGCATAAACTGGAATGAAATGCCATTTTTACGGCTTAAGGCAAGCAGTCGATCTTTAACCGAAACCGCTATATTTTTTACTTCTTTCCGCTTCATTGCAGACTTTCCAGATACGGACGAATGACCCTGCTTACACGACAAATTTTAGCATAATGCCATAACTCATCCATTGTACATAACTTTTTTTTACGACATTCGCGCAATGCTTCCAGCGCCGTATCCAGACCGATTTTATTACGAAATTTAAAACAATCGGCGATGGTTTTTGCGGGATTGTATATCTTTACAGGAACGCCTTTTATTTGATGGATTTCAACACCTTCTTCGAATGCTTTACCCGAAAAATAGACTACCTTAAGAGGCAAGTCCGTATTTTTGACTACCCTTGCCTTTTGGTGCACAGCCACCCAAATTTGAGGTGATTGTTCCACACCAAGTTGATAATACTGCAAAGCAGAAAGCAAGGTAATAACGCCATTTGGAATAATAGAGGCTGTCACCGCCAATTGAAAGTCAAATGTCCATTCCATATCTGACAGACAGTAAAGTCCGCGCGCGGGATGCTGCAAAAAACCCTGACGTAGCAAACGCGTCAAATAAATACGCGGATAACCAAGTGCTTCCACTTCTTTAGAGCGCACAATCCCCTTTTGTTCAATGAAATTAAGCAGTTCATTACGATCGTATTTTTTCATATAATTATTCCAAAATGCAGGTATAAATTAACAAATACCTCGAAAATGTAACACATAAAACAGCGTATATCAAATTTAAAATGTAAGTTATTTTGGGTCAGTATCTGCTGTTATAGTCTGAGCCTTGATTTGCATGATTTACCTGATTTCCTTGATTTTAACTTTGCACAATCATGCTAATCCTTAAAATCCTTTTAATCATGGTTCAAAATTTACTTTGTCTGAACCTTGATTTACTTGATTAAAGGATTACCCTGATTCCTAACACCATCTTTCAGACATTTCCTTGATTTTAACTTTGCGCAATCATGGTAATCCTTAGAATCCTTTTAATCATGGTTCGAGATTTAATTGTCTGAACCTTGATTTACTTGATTAAAGGATTACCCTGATCCCTAACATCATCTTTCAGATGTTCCCTTGATTTTGACTTTGCACAATCAAGGTAATCCTTAAAATCTTTTTAATCATGGCTCAGACATTTGCTCCTTAGCGAATCAATAGCATTCGCCGCGCGGAGGTGTAATTTTTTGTCTTTAACCGATAGATGTAAATGCCGCTGGGAAGTATTGTTCCGCCGTCATTACAGCCGTCCCAGACGAATCGGTGGGAACCCGCGCCAAAATTACCTTTAGCCAGCGTTCTAACTTTCTGACCTAACAGATTGAAAATTTCCAATCTCACTTCATCTTTTTGTGCAAGAACAAATTCGATTGTGGTTTGCGGATTAAAGGGATTGGGATAATTTTGCTTTAATTGATAGCTTAACGGGTATTGCTCCTGCTCATTTATTCCGGTCGGGGTCGCGGTTACTAAAAATGTATCGGAGGGAGAAAGATTTTTGGAAGTAATAAAGCGGATAACCGTTCCCGTTTCCGGTAGAGTGCCCGCACCGCCAACGTCACAGATAATGATTCTGGACAGCACCTCTTCGCTGTTCAACCACCATGAAAATGAGAATTTGCCGCTGGTAACGTCTTCCGCATAAACTTCGTAGGATCCCGCATCATTAAGAGGTTTGCGAATGTAAATCCAGTCGGTGGCAGGAAAACCTAAATATGGGTCTGAATAAGCAAAATCAAAAGAATCCGCCGTTGCCCCGCCCGAATAACCTCCGGTCAGGCAGCGAATATCATCGGAAGAGTCGCTAAAGGTACTAACCCCGACATCCCAGGCTTCAAACGGCACAGAGGCGTAAGTATCGGAATTATACCACCAGGTGTAAATGCCGCCTTCTTCCGTGAAACGCAATTCAAAATCATGACCGTTCGCATTGGCAATGGAACGGAGTATTCTGTCCATTGTTCCCGAGCCGCCGCCGGCGCTAACGTAAAAGCGGTTAGCGTCATTAGGCGAACTGAAACTGTGCCAGACGTTATTTCCGCCAAACGGAGCTCCGCTTGCGTCATATTCATCAGGAGTTAAAGAGCCGTCTGCGTCAGCCACCTGTACAACCGCCCGTAAACCCGGCAAAGGCGAATAAACGATCCATTGAATGCCGTCAATCACCGGATTGCTTGCCTGCGCATCTTCCGGAACGGGTTGATCCTTCAATTTGAATTCACCGCTTGTAAGGTCTTCAAGAGACCATAACAGATTCGTTTTAGCTGATTCATTTTCATAACGGAAGGTAACCTTATATTGATGACCGTTTAACAAAGAAACATCGGCAATGACGGGAAACATGGTTGTACCAATGCCCGAAAGCCTTTTCACGCTCAGAGTATCTCCCCAATGAGGGGACGGCGACCATTTTTCCAAAGGTATTTCAAATGAATATTTTTGCCGGTTTCCGTCAAACATCAATAGAAATTTACCTTTGCAAAAGTTTCCCGTATCCGGCGCTGTTATCTGAAAATATACAGAATTTGCATCCTTGCCGTTTGCGGGAATGTCAACATCAAAGGTCTGAGAAAATTCGCCGATACTCACAGCTAATTGATTAATTTCGTGCAAATTGTCCCGATTCAAAACGGTTAATCCGATCTGAGCGGTTTCACCGTGATTCAATTTTTTATCCTGCTTGCCGTTTTCCCAGATTACCCGGTAATCGGAAATAGCCGGCGGCTTTCGGATAGATGCATATTCGATTATTTTACTTACGGACGCGGTTTTGCCGGAAACGAAATTAATTTCAAGGTCTCCATATACCGGATACTTCTGTTGTTGGATATTGCCTTTAAAAGTCCATATTCCGTCATTGGCGACTTCGTCGCCGTCCAGTCCGTTATCGACAAGGTACAGCGTCAACGGAGAATCGTCGCCAACAGTGGAATGAAGAATTAATTTAGCGGAAGATACCGAATCACCCTCGCTTTTGATTTTGAATTGAAAATTGACATTAGCCAGACTCGAACTTTCCGTAAAAGACACTTCCCTTTTTATCACCCGCGTGCTTACGGTTACCAAAGCATTTTCTTTGAGATTTTGGGCTAATTCTTTCAGTCCGGTTACGGAGTTCAGATTATTTTTTCCGATTCGCCCTAAAATAGCAAAGGTAAAGGATTTTTCTTCACCCGGATTCATGGAAAATTCCGGTAGCGTAATGACGATGCGACGGTCTCCGGGTTTTTGATTGTTCTCAATACCGTCCACGTCTCCCCCTGAACCGCCGGTTTCGGGATCGCCATCCAAAGGGAAAAAGGTGGAAAAACCTTTATTAGATCCCGCTTTATGTGTAAACGGAGTCGGATTATCAATATCGTTTGTAGGAAGATAGCCGCGAAGTAAATTGAACCATTGCAGTGTTCCTTCATACACTCCCATTACCGGATCCGACCAGTCACCACCCGCTGAAAAATAGCCAAAAGAATGCAACTGTTGCAGATTGGGATCGTCGGTTAACCATGGGACGAGCATCACGCCGACAGCCGGTGGGACAATATTAAATTCGCCAAATTCCGAATCCGTCGAATTTCCGTTATAGGCAAAACCTAAATTCAGATCGGAATCGCAACCAGCCAAATCATCCGAATAATCTCCGATGTCCGGATCCATGAAATATCCCACACGCACTTCCGTGGCTTGAACATCGCCCTTGTATTTCAATCTGAATTTTTTAAAAATCACATTTTGATATGGTTCGCTATTATATCCCCACACAGTAACCTGTAATTCAAAATTGATCGGTTTTGATCCGGATAATGCAATAACGCGCCCTTCGTCGCCATCGGTCATTGTGTACCAAATAACCTGAGTGGCGTTTTTGATTCCCGGATAATCTCCTTTTGACATATCCGGATATCCATCGGCGTCAAGAACCGGATTATAAATTCCGTTTAAATCGACATCCACAAAAGGAGCGCCTAAATCCGCGGGCCAGTTCTTCCAATCGTCTGCGTATCGATCCCTAATTTCCTGCGTCATTTC
>JAADIP010000132.1 GCA_013151275.1 Calditrichota bacterium
CGTTTATCGCTTTTGTAAAGTTCGCCGTTATTGTCGCTGACAACAAAGTAGAGCTTATGTTTTTGCCCGTCCGATTTGAAATCGATACTTATTTTACTCGGAACGCCGTAAATGGGAATTTTTTTAATCAGATAAAAATTGGTCGGTTTGGAGGTGGAGTAGGTGTAAGCATAATCGAGCCGAAGCGCGCCCCGACCAAACGTAAAATGTTCGGTATCAATGCTCAGATTAGTGGAAAGAGAATCAAAGTTTTCGCCGGATAATTTCCAGTCCTCCGGAGTATCCAGCGAATCAAGCAAAGTTTCGTCAACGCCTATTTCAACCCTCACCGTAACGGTATCCGAAATATCGCCGAGGCTGGCGATTACCTGCGTTTCGCCTTCGCTTTTGCCGTAAAATTTGCCGTTTTCATCGACTTCTCCGATCATCGGATTTACGGCGCGCCAGACGTAAACGCCCGGGCTTAAATGCACAACTTGCCCGTCCTCGGCAATGGCGTTTACTATGAACTCAAGAGGGGTGATGGTGTCGGTTACGGCGTATTCCGGTTGCAGATCTATGGATAATACGGGTTTAATAAAAACGTAAGCCGAATCCACAGCGTTCGGATAGTGCGCATAAACATAACCCGATCCGCCGTTGGCTTTTGCCCGAAAAAGACCTTTTGCATCCACGGTTCCCAAAGAAGAATCTACCGAAAAATACAACTGATTCTGCTGCAAAGGATAGGGATTGTAATATTCGTCCCAGCCGCTGACGGTAAATTGCTGCACGCTGTTATAATAGAGCGAAACATTATCCGGTTCGATTTGGATGTAACCAAAGTCTCCCTTTGGCGCGGAAGAAACAGCTAACAGAGCGTTGGCAACGGCTCTTTCGGAACCGTCGGAAGGATGATTTTTTATTTCGTTTCTGATTACAAAAGTAGTGGAGCCGCCGCCGTCCAGATTTAGTCCCTGCGCAACGCCGAAATGAATCATCACGTCCGCTAATTCGGGCAGAGTCATTCCCTTAAACACACCCGACTTGCGACCGTCCACCGTAAAAAAGTACAGCCTGGTTGAATCTTGTGAAAAACCGACTGAAGTGCGCGGATGAACCTGAAAGGCGTGCGGAGGACCGCCTTCTTCATTATAACCCTGAGAGGCGTAATTTTTGCCGTTGAACACAATTTTGGGAAAGCCACCCATCATTTCGGTCAAGCCGGGCAGAGAAGGCGTTAATTGTAACACGAGCGATAAGGTGTCGCCGGTTGACGTGTTGTTCTCGAAAAAGGGAATGGATTCGCCGTGGGCGGAAATAACCGCGTAATTTTCGGGAATGCTCATGTTGCCCGCGTATTTTTCGATGGCTTCGACAATTACTTTAACCGTGTCGTTAACAATCCACGGATTTATCGGCTTAACCAATAATTCAATTCCCCATTGATTGGTGTTCGTGGTTTCTCCGAACAGCGAATTGTACAAAACGGTCTGATCGGTGTCGCGCATGGAGTTCACGCCGTTAATTTGCTTTGCGCCGTTCTTAGTTATGACAACGCCTTTTAAAGAAACAATCCCTAAGGACGGACGATTGAGTAAATTAAACCCGATTGTGGAAAGATTGGCGGGATTCCGCAAAATTTGACCCTGCACCACCTGCACGTTAATGGGAACGCCCTCGCTGCTGAAAAAATCGCCGTTTATGGCTCCCACTACCTGATGCCCTTCGTAGCTGCGTCGTTTTGCCATGGCGCTTGTTGGTTCGCGACCGATGTAAGAGTTTTTGGCTTTAACGGTTTCGATTTTGATGAACGGATTGGTCAGATCGATTTCCAGAATATTGATATTCCAGAGTTTTTCGGGAACCGTAACATGCTTGTAAACCATTCCGGGTCCCACGGTAAGCGTGTTTTTTACCTGATAGTCGTATTGCGCAAATGTCCATTGAACGGCAATCAATACAAGGAAGAGAACAAACTTTTTCATCTATTTTCCTTCCCGATTTTAATGTTGGTTGAAAAAAATGACGTCCCGCTTTTTTTAACGGATTTGGAGAAACGGCGGAAAACGAGACATGAGAAATTCACGACTTAAATTTATTCCGTAAAGTTGCGGTAATTGAATAAAAATGAAAGACAGGATTTTGTCAAAGAGATTCGGGATTTTTGCTTAATGAAGTGTCAGACGGAATCGTGAGCCGGATGCGTGCTAAATTTTCACAGCCGGAATCCCGATTTTCAAAGCCTTGCGGATCAGGATTCCATTCCGATATTATGGATAATAGTGGTCTTTTTTTCCAACTGTTTTTTGAATTGCCCGCTAAACTCGGGAATCATTTCGTGCAGTTTATTGTAAATAGCGGGTATGTCGTGCGTTTGAATGAATTCTTCGTATTCTTTTAAATGCGATTCCATTCGATCCCAGTTATTATAATGGCTGCCGATGGCTTTCATAATTTTGGGATGAGCGGTTTTCAGCGGAACCTCGTCGTTGTTCCACAATTCTTCGAATAGTTTTTCTCCCGGGCGAAGTCCGATATACTTGATCGAGATGTCCTTTTCCGGGCGCAATCCGGATAGTTTTATCAGACGGTAGGCGATATCAAGAATTTTGATCGGTTCGCCCATATCCAGCACAAAAATATCGTTGCCGTTACTCATTCTTGTAGCCTGAAAAATCAATTTGACCGCTTCGGGAATGGTCATAAAAAAGCGTTTCATCTCGGGATGGGTGATGGTAATAGGTCCGCCGGAGGCAATCTGTTTTTGAAAAAGAGGAATAACGCTTCCGTAACTGGCTAGAACATTGCCAAAGCGCACGGTAACCAATTTCATGTTTGATTGAGCCGAATAAGACTGGAGAACGAGTTCAGCCACACGTTTGGTGGCGCCCATAATCGAAGTGGGATTAACCGCTTTATCGGTGGAAATTAAAACGAATTTATTGACGTCGTGTTTTTCGGCAAGCTGAACCAGATACGCCGTACCGAGAATGTTATTGCGCACCGCTTCTTCGGGATGAAATTCCATTAAAGGGACGTGTTTGTAAGCCGCGGCGTGGAAAACGATATCGGGTTTCAGAGTGGATAAAAGGTGATCCATCTTGTGAAGATCCAGAATATCGGCGACAATGATCTGATAAGCGTCTTCGGAATGATTTTGCTTGAGATCGTTATCCAGATAAAAAAGGCTGTTTTCCGAACGATCCAGACAAATAACTTTATGGGGATTTAGCGACAGCAATTGAAGCACCAGCTCCGATCCGATCGATCCCGCGGCTCCTGTAACAAGAATGGTCTTTTCTTCTAAGTACTGCCGGATTTCCTTGTAATCGATTTCAATAGGAGCGCGGTCTAACAGGTCTTCCACCTTAACGTCGCGTATTTGCTGCACCTGAACGAGACCGTTTACGATTTCTTTTGGACCAGGCACGGTTTTAAAATCGATGCCCGTTTGTTCGCAAAGTTGAACGATGCGCCGCATTTGCCCGGCGGAGGCGGACGGAGTGGCGATAATAATTTCGTCGATATGTTTTTGCGCGACGATTTTTTTCAGATTGCTCGTTGTTCCGAGCACTTTAACGCCGTGAATTTTTGTGTTTTGTTTTTTGGGAGAATCGTCGATCAGAGCTAATGGATAAAATCCCAGCGACGGGTCGTTCTTCATTTGTCGGATAATCATTTCGCCGGCTTTACCCGCTCCGATGACGGCGACCCGTTTTTTGTTGGACGCCAGACGGGATTGCATTTTAAACATAATGCGCGGCACAAAACGTACTGCGCCGGTGAAAATGAAACTGAGAATCAGAAAGAAGAACAGTACCGAGCGCGGAACCGAAAGAAGATTGCCAAAATAAAGATAAATAATAAAGCCGATCCAACCCACCAAAAGGGCGAGAAAGAGATTGATAATGTCCTGAATGCTGGTAAACTGCCATTGACTTTGATTAACGCCCAAAATATTGATGAAAAGCAATTCGATAATAACAGCCATTCCGAGAGTGTGCTTAAAAAGCAGGAAATTATTTGCGGGAATGCTTAAATCGAAACGCAGGCTGTAAGCGATAATATAAGCCAGTCCTATTACCAGAGCGTCGATGCTAATTTTGAAAAAAGTTTGAACAATACCACGGGATTTGAGTAAAGCGAAAAATTTTTGTGCCATTATCGGTTAATTTTTCCAATTTAATTTAATCAGTTGCAAATTATTATATTTAAAGATTTAGCGATGTGCGTATTTGCACAATCTGCATTAAATAAAAATATCATCTCTTTTTTAAACCCGTTAATTACCTCTATTTACTACGAAACAGGGGGGTATGTTCAATAAAAAGTGATTTTAATTTAAGGCTAAAAAACAAAAGAAAAAAGTCAAAATGTAATTTTTTTTTCGATTATCGAGCAGATGCGGTCTAAATCGGAGTTTGAGAGGGCGGTTCCGGAGGGTAAACAGAGTCCGAAGCGGAAGAGTTTTTCGGAGACGCCGTTGACATAAGCGGGGGCTGATTGATAGACCGGCTGCAGGTGCATGGGCTTCCACAGCGGTCTTGATTCTATTTGGTGTTTTTCCAGTTCCGTTCTGATAGCTTCGCGGTCAACGCCCGTTATTTCGGGATCGACGGTAATAGCGGTAAGCCATCTGTTGGAAAAGGTTTCCGGCAGTTCCGGTTGAAAGCAAATGCCGGGAATTTGACCGAGCCGGCTAAGGTAATATTCGTGAATTTGCCGTTTGCGTCGGATTCGTTCATTCAGAACCTTTAACTGTCCGCGACCGATGGCTGCCAGGATATTGCTCATCCGGTAGTTAAAACCGATTTCGGAATGTTCGTAATGCGGGGCGTCGTCCCTGGCTTGGGTGGCTAAAAAGCGGGCGCGGTCGATTAAATCTTTTTCATCGGAAAGCAGCATTCCGCCGCCGGAGGTGGTAATAATTTTAT
>JAADIP010000093.1 GCA_013151275.1 Calditrichota bacterium
AGTGACAAAGTAACAAAGTGACAAAGTAACAAAGTAACGAGTGACGAGTGACGAGTAACCAGAAGCCAGCAACCAGTAACCAGTAACCAGTAACCCTTAACCCTTAACCCTTAACCCTTAACCATTAACAAATTCTGCCAAAAAAACAAAAATTTAGGCGTTAATTTAATAATGCCTACTGATATTTGAATTAAACGTAAATCCGAAAATCATTGGTAACGGGCAAGTGAAAAAATGTTGAGCGGAAAACTAAATAGATTTTTCAAAAACAGCAAAGCGAATGTTTTTATAGGTTCAATTCTGTTTTCTGTTTTAATAACGGGATTTTTGCAGGCTCAGAATTTTCAGATTAAAGCTTATGTTTCCAAAAACAAAGTATCGATCAACGAAAACTTTACCTATTCCATAGAAGTCTCCGGAAGGTCAACATCGTTGCCGGATCCCAAACATCCCGATTTCAATGATTTTTATGTGCTTTCCGGACCGAACACCTCTACCAGCATTCAGTTTGTCAACGGGCGGATGAACTCTTCAAAAGTGTTCAGCTATTATTTGCAGCCGCGGAAAAAAGGCAAATTGGTTATTGCTCCGGCAACGGTTCAATACAAAGGAAAAACCTATTCCAGCAATTCAATCACCGTCACGGTTACCGAAGTTTCACAACAGGCGACCGGACCAAAGCGGACCAAACCTCCCAAAAGGCGCACGGACAAAGATTTAATCGGGCAGAGCATTTATTTAAAGACAAGTGTCTCCAAAAGAAAAGCCTATGTCGGCGAGCAGATTATAGTTGAATACAAGCTCTATTTTCGGGTAAATGTCCGCGGTTACAATTTTCAAAAGCTGCCCTCGAATCCCGGATTCTGGACGGAAGAATTTGAGATTCCTTCGCAGCCGACTATTGAGAATGAAATTGTAAACGGCTTGAATTACAATGTGGCGACCATCCGTAAAATCGCGGTTTTTCCCACTCAGAGCGGAGAGCTGACATTGGAACCCATCTCGGTTTTGGTGGAAGCTCAGGTACGCCGGCGTTCAAGAAGTATTTTTGACAGTTTTTTCGACGACCCCTTCGGGAACGTTGTGCAAAAGACAATCAGCAGCCGTCCCATAAAAATTGAAGCCATGGATTTACCGGAAGAGGGTAAACCCGCCGACTTTTCCGGAGCTATCGGCGATTTTTCGTTAAAAGTTTCCGTGGATAAAAAAGAGGCGAAAACCAACGAAGCCGTCGCTTTAAAAGTGGTCATTTCGGGTCGCGGAAATATAAAGATGGTAAATCTGCCCGAGGTTACGGTTCCGCCCGATATTGAGAAATACGATCCCAAAGTTATGACCAATATCAACAATTTAAGATCCGAGATCAGCGGCACCAAAAAGGCGGAGTACATTTTAATCCCCAGAATACCGGGCGATTACCAGATTAAACCTTTAAGATTCAGCTTCTTTAACCCCAGAACCAGGAAATATGTAACGCTTACCAGCAAACCAATTAATTTACACGTAACCGGCGAACAGTCCGTTGCCCTCGGAGTACCCGGCGGCGGGGGAGCGGTCGATCAGCGCTATATCGAAATGATCGGACAGGATATTCGCTTTATCAAAGAATTCGCCCGTTTTCAACCCGTCGGATACAGACCCTACCTGTCTTTCAAATTTTGGGGATTGATAGGGTTGGGACTTGTATTTTTTGTTTTATTCGTTTTGGTGAACGACTATCAATCGAAGTTGGCAAGCGACGAACGATTAATCCGCAGCCGCAAAGCCGGACGCATTGCCGCCAAGCAGTTATCCAGAGCCCGCGAGGCTTTAAAAACCGAAGATCATTCGCAGTTTTACAAAGCCGTAAGCCTGGCTCTTCAGGGATTTGTGCGGGATAAACTCAACCTGGAATTAAGCGATTTCAGTACGCCCAATGTGCGCAAACATTTGAGCGAACGCCAAATCGATCCTCAGGTTATCGAAGAATACGTCTCGGTTCTGGAAGAAGCGGATTTCAGGCAGTTCGCCAACATTCCGGCTACGCAGGAAGAGCGCAGGGCGTTTTACGATAGAGCCAAAGAAGTGTTAACCATTTTAGAGAAGTGGATATGAGAAAAATCGGTTTCGGCATCGGATTATTTTTGTTGTTATTGATTTTGCCGTTAACGGCGCAGGATCAGAATGTGCAGCAGCTTTTCAGGCAGGGAAACCTTTTTTTCCAGCAGGGCAAATATCAGCAAGCCGTTGAAGCTTATCAGAAAATTCTTGAGCAGGGTTACGAAAGCGGCGAGCTTTATTACAACTTAGGAAACGCTTATTTTAAAATTAATCAGTTTGGCAAAGCGAGACTTTTTTATGAACGCGCGCTCCGCTTTATGCCGGACGACGAGGCTTTGAAAGAAAATTTAATTCTGCTTAAACGTCGTCTGGTCGATAGAATCGAAATTCCGCCCAAATTTTTTCTGACCGTCTGGTGGGAAGACCTCCTGCAGGTTTTTTCTTTGACAGCTCTTACCTACCTTGTGGTCATTGCTTTTTGGATGCTCATTTTGAGCTGGGCGTTTTATCTGTTCATGAAAAAGCAAAGGCATCGGGAACGCGGCAAGGGATTGGTTGTTTTAACATTGATTTTACTGATCTTGCTGAGCGTTATTTTAACCGACAAAATTTATCGCTTTGAAAAAGAAAAATATGGCGTTATATTAAAACCGTCGGTCACGGTGTTTTCGGAACCGCGGAAGGAAGCGACCGAAATTTTTGTTGTTCACGAAGGAACAAAGGTAAAAATTTTACGCAAAAATCAAAACTGGCTTGAAATAAAATTAGGGGACGGGAAAACAGGATGGCTTCGGCAAGATACTTTGGAAACCATTTAACCGGTTTGGTGAAAATCATTTTTTCACTTTTGCTGTTAATATTTTTGATGGGCTGCGCCGCTTCTAAAAAAGAAGTGGTTACAAAGGAAAAGACTCAGGCAAAAACAATATCTCGCGGGCAGTTTGACGAATCTTTTGATCCGCTGAGCCTGGAGGACGACGATATTGTTATCGAGAAGAACGTTCGAACCAATTTGACTCCAAAGACCGCGTTGGAGGGCGTTACCACCCCTTCCGGAAATCGCGAAACCATACCCGATTCGCTTTTAACCTACAAAGAAGTTGACGGCTACCGTGTTCAGATTTTTGCCGTACGCAGCGTTGAAGCCGCGACCTTTGCCAAGGCAAAAGCCAAAGAAAATTTCCAGCCGCAGGGACAAAAGGTGTACCTGATTTTCGAGGCGCCTTTTTACAAATTACGCGTGGGCGATTTTAAAGACCGCAATCAGGCTGAAAAATTCCGCAATCTGGCAAAAAAAATGGGCTACAAAGAGGCGTTCGTCGTGCGGAGTAAAGTTCGCATTGTGGCGGAATAACCGAAATTTGCACCACTTATTTCCATATTTGAAGAATTTGTAAAAACAGAATATCGTGATTTTTTATTGTTTATCCCTTGATCACGCCGATCGGTTTTAAACGCGCCACTTTTAAACTGATCCCGCTTGCGTGCATTATGTTCACCACCGATTCGACATTTTTGTATGCTTCGGGCATTTCTTCGGCTAAGGTGGCTTTGCCTTTGGCTTGAACAATCACGCCACGTTTCGCCATTTCTTTGATTAAATTTCTCCCCAATCCTGCTTTTTTCGCCTTGTTGCGGCTCATTAGTCGTCCCGCTCCGTGGCAGGTGCTGCCAAACGTTTCTTCCATGGCTTTGTCCGTGCCCACGCAAATAAAAGAATAGCGTCCCATATCTCCCGGAATCAAAACCGGCTGCCCGACAGACTTGTATTTTTCCGATAATAAAGGGTGATTCGGTGCCAGGGCGCGCGTGGCGCCTTTGCGATGCACGCAAACGGTCTTTTCTTTGCCGTCGATTTTGTGCGTTTCTTTTTTGGCGATATTGTGCGAAACATCGTAAACCAGACGGAACTGCAGATCGCGGTCGGAAAGGGAAAACACGCGTTTAAACGTCTGATAAGCCAGATGCATGATTACCTGACGATTGCTCCAGGCAAAATTTGCCGCGCAGGACATGGCTGCAAAATAGTCCTGACCTTCCGGGCTTTGAATGGGCGCGGCAGCCAACTGTCGATCGGGCAGATGAAGATGGTATTTTTGCGCGGCTTTTCCCATCACTTTTAAATAGTCGTCGCAAATCTGGTAGCCAAAGCCCCGCGATCCGGTGTGAATAAGAATGACAATTTGATCCTTGAACAAACCCATAGCCGCCGCCGCGACAGGATCGTAAATTTGATCAACAACGTCGATTTCCAAAAAGTGGTTGCCGGAACCCAGAGTGCCCAACTGATCAAGACCGCGTTCGACGGCGCGCGCACTAACCACGGAAAAATCGGCAAAGGGCATTTTGCCTTTTTCTTCGATCACCTCAAGATCGGTCGCCTGACCAAAACCCTGTTCAATTACCCAGTTCACGCCCTCCTGCGCTACCCGTTGCAATTCTTTTTTGGAAAGTTTGCGAATGGCGTGCGAAGAGCCGACGCCCGTGGGGATGGTTTTAAACAATTCCTGAATCAATTTGTCCAGTCTTTTTTTGACCTCGTCGTATCGTAAGCCGGTTGCGGCAAGGCGCATACCGCAATTGATGTCGTATCCCACGCCGCCGGGCGAAATAACCCCTTCTTTCCAGTCGGTCGCCGCCACGCCGCCGATGGGAAAACCGTATCCCCAGTGAATGTCCGGCATGGCAAGAGAATATTTCTCAATACCCGGCAGATGAGCCACGTTAATCACCTGCTGCAAGGGAGCGTCGTCGTCTAACAAACCCTGCAGCATCGCATCGGAAGCGTATATTCTGCCAGGACGAAGCATTCCCCCGAAAGGCTCTATTTCAAATACATTGCCGTCTATTTTTTTGATCGGTATTTTCTGGTATTTCATAATATCTCCTCCTGTGGAGTTGCGCGTATAGGAAACGCCTTAAAAACGCTTTTGTTTCCTTAAACGTCAAAAATAAGGCGCGCCTTGTAAAGTTTGCCTTCACGCTCTATTAAAAGCCCGTGGTAAGTTACCGCCTTGATCTCGGTAAAATTATCCCATAGTTCTTCGGGTATTTTCGTTATTAATCCGGATTCCGAAAATAGGCTGTAACCGGAGGCGATTTTTTCGATTTTGATCGTGATCAACGGAAAAAGAATAATTTTTTTTACATTTACTAAAAAATTGATCTCGCTGAGGAACGAAACCAGGAGGGCTTCCGGAGTTTCTTCCTGAATCGATATTCTATAGGTTTCGGTCGAATTCTCAAATCGATCAAAATCGGATATGCCAAAGAGCAGGGAGTAAAATCCTTTCAACCCGTTTACAAAAAGTTCTTCCAGACTGCGACCGTATATTTCGAGACCAATATCGGCTTTATGTTCGAATTCTTTGAAAGCTTTCATCAAACTGCCCAGATCTTTCGATATTTAATTATTCTTTTAAAGGGAATATAAAATATGTCGATCTTTTAAAAAAGCAAAATGTGAAATCAGGGAGAAAAAAGTATGTTTCGGAAAGTTTATTTGCTTGTGGTATCCGGTTTAATAATGTTCGGATGTTCGTTGAACGAACCCACCCTTCCGGTCTGGGATACTTCATGGAAGATATATTTGCCCATAAAAAACGTCACCATGGAAGAAATCGTAAATGACTCGACTTTAATCGCCGATACCACTAAGAGCGGTCAACCTATCATAAAATTTGAGCTTAAGGATTCCACCGACTGGGAACGGGTTGCTCAGGAAGATTTGACCATTCAACCGGAGGAGCAATCCTTCGATTCTAAAATCGGAAGTATTAAATTAAAGGAAAAATCGGAGGTTAAATCAACCGAAATAACCTTAAGCGAGTTATTGCCTCCGGAGGTTCTCGCCTTTGATACCATTCCTCCGTACCCGGACAGAACGGTTACTCCCGACCCAAAAGAAGTAACTTACGATTTTTTCAGAAGAGCGGTTATCAAGAGCGGGCAGATTTATTTGACGTTTCACAACGATCTGTTCGTCAAAGTTAACGCCGGTATGACCATTGACGTTTATAATAACGGATCGGACACTCCGGTATTGATCGCCCGCATCGTATTTGACAAACCGATTGAGCCTTACGCCGTTACGCAAAGCAATGTTGTCGATCTGAGCGGAAAGGAAATCAGCAATAAGTTTTTATTGAAATACACCATCCCGATTGCCGGTTCCGATACGAGTCAGATAGTTACAGCCGAGCAAAAGAACGGAACCATTTATTCGGTTTTAACCATTGAGAATATTGAGGTAAGCGAAGCCGATGCGGAAATACCGGAGCAGACATTCACCAGAAGCCATTTTATTGTTTTGCCCGAGCAGGACCATAAAGTAATCAATGCAAAGATTTCGCAGGGCAGCATTACGCTTAACATTAAAAACCAATTACCCATTCACTCAAATCTTCACATCGAGCTGCCCGATCTGGTAAAAAACGGGAATCCAAAAGTTCTCGATATTGCCGTTAATCCCAATCAGCAGATAGTGGAAATTATCGACCTGAAGGGATATGAATTATTGAATTCGAGCTCGCCGGGAGAAACCCTGGATTCGATTAAAATCGATTTAAAGGCAACGGTCGGTTCCAACGGAGAAATTGTCACCATTACCGAGAACGATCAGATTTCCACCACTGTTAATTCTTCGAAAATATTTCTGGAAAGCGTTACGGGAATTCTCGCCCGAATAGATCAGCCTATCGATCCTCAGGTGTTGGATAATGAAGATTTGTTTAAAGATATTGAAGGAACCGGGTTGAATTTGGAAGATCTGCAATTGGTGCTCGTCTTTGAAAATCAGATCGATGTTCCCTTAAACGTTAATCTGAATATAGAGGCTACTCACGAAGACGGCGGCGCAACCGAAACCAAAAGCATGCAGATTAGCGCTACAATTGAAAGATCGAGTGTTTCTCCTACTACGAAAATTGTTCTTGATAAAAACTACAAAAATCCCAACAGCATCGTCGATTTAATCGCCATCTTGCCGACCAAACTGGTGATATCCGGCAACGCTTACATCGAAGGTTACGGCTCTGTGGCGGTTGGGCAGGGTTTGCGGACAAAGTACTCCGTTGAATCGCCCTTATCGTTTAAACTGACCAATCCGATTTCTTATAAAAGCGGAATTGACAGCATAAAAAAGGAAGACATCGATCAGGAAACGCGGGATCGACTTTCCGACGATTTTCAAAACGGCTCGTTTCATCTGTTAATTAAGAACGGCACTCCCTTAGCCGCCGATTTAATATTGGTCTTAGCCGCCGATTCAAATCAGGTGTTTACGGAAGCCATTCAGGACTCTTCCAAGAAAATCGTTATTAAAGCCGAACTTAAACGAGGTTCCGTTGGCGCGGACGGATATGTGACTGCGCCGACTCCAAGCGAAGTAGTGATTAAGCTTTCGGAAAAGCAGACGCAGTTGTTTAAACTGAGCCCGATCTATTTACATCAAACGGTAACGCTCCTTCCCACAGGGGATCAAAAGGTTATTGTGAGAACAAGCGATACCATTGAACTGGAAGGATATGTTCAGTTAGACTTTACCGTTCGTTTGGATTAAAAAGACTGGAGATAAAAAGATGAAACGAATTCTTATTCTATTAATCACAAGCCTTAGTTTGTACGCCCAGGGTTTTGACGGCGTTGGCATGAGTCTGGCGGACAACTATTCGGCTTTGACGCGCGGAATTCACGCCCTCGGTTATAACCCGGCAAATATCGGAATTCCACGCGGCAATACCCTTGAATTAAACATCGTGGGGATGAATCTTGCCACATTTAACAACAGCTTTAGCTATAACACCTATCAGAAGTTTTTCGTAACAAACGGAAACGAAAACTATTGGTCGGATAAGGACAAAAAAGCGTTTTTAGACCTGATCCCCGACGGCGGTCTGAAAATAAATACCGAAATGAACGCCAATGTTTTAGGTTTTGCTTTCAATAATTTTGCCATGGCTTTTCAGACCGTTGCTTTCGGAGAAGTAAATTCGGAACCGATTAAAGACTTGTTCGGAAAAGCGCTGTACGGCGACTCCTATACCCTGGATTATGAGCTGAATTATCCGAGTTTTCTGCACGGCTCCAGCTTCGGAGGAGTTAAATTGTCTCTGGCTTATGCCTATCCCATACGCGTCAGAAAATATTTGCCGGACTTCTCATTCATCTCCGTGGGTATCGGAATAAATTATTTTATGCCCATGGGTGTCGTTCAGGTCGAAAAGTCGTCGCTCAGTGTAAAACGGACCCAATTCGATGACTTCGAAAGAAACGAGACAACCCTGGTCACGCAAATTCGTTCGGCTCATGCCGAAGGTTCCACGCCGGCGGGAAAGGGGAAAAGCTATAATTTTGGCGTGTCGGCTCTATTCAGAGAGCGCTGGTTTTTTTCCTTAAGTTTTATGGATGTGGGGGGAAGCATTAATTACAGTACCAATGCCGAACGCATGACTATTGAAGAGTATAATTCCGTTGACATTTACCATTCTTCAAAAATTTCCAACGAAAGCAGCGAAAGATCGATCGACACCACGGAAACCCTTTCCGGATTCGACACCGGCGTGCCCTCGTTTATGCGTGTCGGCGTGGCTTACACATTTAAAAAGAATCTGATTTTTACTTCCGAATGGAAACAGGGTTTAAACAAGAATTTCGGAAATTCCACAACGCCGCGCATCGGTTTTGGCGTTCATTATAAACCGCTCTGGTGGCTGCCCTTGCGCAGCGGTGTTTCGATCGGCGGAAGTACCGGCTTTTTATTGGGAATGGGATTTGGAATCGACATGAAGTACTGGGCTTTGGACCTGTCTTACGCCATGAAAAACGCATTATGGCCCACCCGCTCGGAAGGCGTTTTTATGGGTATGAACATGATGGTCAAATTTTAAAAGACCGAAAGGCGAAGGAGGTTAAATTCTCCTGCGGAATCCTTCGCCTAATACCTCGTGCACGGTGTTGATTATTACAAAAGCCGACGGATCAATCTCTTCGATTAATTCGGTGAGTAAAGTAATTTCCTTTCGCGAAACAACGGTAAAAATCACGTCCCGATCAATATTTTTGTAAAGACCCTTTCCTTTGAGAGCGGTCGCTCCTCTGCTCAGACGATCCATAATTGCTTTGGCTATTTTTTCGTTCTTTTCCGAAATTATAATCGCCGAGCGGGCGTAATCGAATCCGTCCAGTACAACATCGATCAGGCGCGACGAAATAAACAGTAAGAAAAAGGCGTAAAGGGTTAATGACATCGCCGGTTTTTCCGGGGATAATTGTTTTAATTGAATGATGATCCCGGCGAAGACGATTACAAAAAAATCGATCATCATAATTGCCATTCCCGGCTTGGTTCCGTAACGTTTCTGGAAAATAGCCGCCACAATATCCGAACCGCCCGTGGAGCCTTTGAATTTAAAAATAATCCCCAGACCAATCCCCAAAAAAAAGGCACCCAGGAGCACTAAAAAGAGAAAATCGTTTTGTCTGAGATGGACAATTGAGGCGCTTTGATTTAAGCCGACGTAAGATACTCCGGGAAATTCGCCGCGAAACAGATCGATAAACAAAGAAGAGACCGTAAAGCCGTAAAAAGTCCGGGCTCCGAAGCGGGCGCCCAACTCCTTAACGCCCCAAATATAAAGGGGAATGTTTAAGAACCAGATCAAAACCCCGACGGGAAGTTTTCCGCCGCTTAAATAGTGAAAAGCCATGGATAAACCCGAAACGCCTCCCGGAACAACCCGCGCATCCACTAAGAACACGCCAATACCCAATGCCATTAAAATTCCGCCGAAAGTAATAAACAGATAATCAGTAAACGGCGAATGTTTTAGCCAACGACCCATTTTTAAAATCTCCGTTCTCTGCCAGTCAAAATTTAAAAGCGCCAATATTAACAATTTAAAATTCAGAAGTCAATTTAAAGATGGCGTAAATTTTAAAATGAAGAACTCAAAAAAAAGCTAATAATCTGAATTTTTATTAATTCCTGAAATCAACGTCCCATCCGCTATTTTTTTGCCGAAACGGTTAAACAGAGACTGTAAAAAAATAGGATAATGCAAAACCCGGACATGCCTGTACAATGCAGGAGAATTGTTTTTAAAAGTGACAAAGTAACGAGTGACGAGTAACCTGAATCCAGCAACCAGTAACCCTTACACCCTTGACCAATTCCGCCCCAAAAAGCAAGGATTTTAGTGTTAAAATAATAATGACAATAAAACAGATCGTTTATGAAACCAGAAAAAAAATTGTCTTTGTTATTTATTGAATTTTGATGAGATAAAAAGAAAAAGTCCGGCGGGTCGCAATGAATGAAAAGGGGGAAATCATACCCCCAAGTAATGATAAATAAAGAAATTAATCCTTCATATTCTGAATTCCTTCCGGAAATCTTAATTCCATGGTCATCCGGTAGGGTGAAACATTTACTCTGTAATTTTCATCGGCGTGAAATAAAATATCGCCGTCCTGCAAGTTTAATTTTTTAAGTACTTCCTTGACATTCTTAATAATCATTTCCAGCTCACGATTCTCCATAATACCCCCTCTCTTTAACTGACTCCGGATTTTCACTGTATTTTGATGTGTTAACCTCGATAAAGATACACGTTTTTAAGAGTGATTATGTTCCCGACTTAATAAAAAAAAATGATTTTCTAAGCGTTTTGTAAATTTTGAGATTTTATCATCGGATTTATTCGGGCGGTTTAAAAGGAAGTTTTTAGTCGGCGTTTTTGAAGTAAAAGCGCATTGCCGGATAATCCGATTTAAAAATTCACAATCCGTTTCCGGATACAAAGGGAAGGAGACTGCGGATTAGAATGGCAATTTTTGGAATTAAATATACGAAAATTAATTTTTCCGCGAGTTGTCAATGCTAAATTTAACATTTATAGCCATTGAAATTAAAGGCTTATAAGTTTTATCCGAAAATAGAAGCTGTAAATAAATAAAGGAAAACAAAATCAGAAATTATTCTATGAAGAGTTGCAAGGGTATTATTACGATTCTTCTTTTTCTTAATTTCTTTCTGATATTGCCGGCTAAGGGTGGTCGAACTCTCTTTTTTAATCAATTGAATACGCTACAGGGATTGTCGCAAAATACCATTCTTTCTATTGCGCAGGATCAGCAGGACTTTATTTGGTTTGGCACCATGGACGGGTTGAATCGTTTTGACGGATATGAAATAAAAGTATTTAAAGAAAAATTCGACGATTCCACTTCTTTACAAAATAATCGAATTAACGCAATAACCGTGGATGAAAAGGGATTTTTGTGGGTTGGCACGGACAAGGGACTGCATCGTTACAATCCCAAAACTGAAAAATTTAAGGTCTTTTCTCCTCCCCTGAACCATGAATTTACCGTTTACGAAATTTTGACATTGAATTCGGACAGCCTTTTGGTGGGAACTTCCGTCGGCGTCTTTTTATTCGATGTGGCAAAGAACCGTTTAAGACAATTAAAAGAAGTTAAAAAAGGCGTTCGTCAGATAAAAAAATCCTCCGACGGAAAAATCTGGATTGCTTGCGCCGCCGAATTGCATCAATACAAAAATTCACATTTAATTTCGGTTTGGACTACCAGCCCCAGACTGGGCAGAATCATTGATTTTTCCGTTCAATCGGATTCCGTTGTTTGGCTTTTGACCCATGATAATTTTTTAAAGATTGATTTGAAAAAGAAGCGGAACAGAAATTACACTCCGAAAATCCTGAAAACCGTTAGAGCAAATACGATTGAATTTTCAGCCATCCTTCCGGTCGGCGACAAAAATTTATGGATAGCTTCCAACAAAGGTCTTTTGGTCTTCAATCGCCCGGACGAAACGTTTTCTCTGTACAAAGACGAAAACAAAATAGGTAATTTATCGAGCCGCAATCTCACGGTTTTATTCCAGGATCGTCAGGGAATTGTCTGGGTGGGTACGCATGACGCGGGAGTCAATTACATCGATCCCCAAAAAGACGGCTTTTTTAATATTCTTTATAATAGCCAAAGCAAAAACAGCCTATCGAATCCGCTTGTTTACGCGATTTACAAAGAAGGGAAAGATATTCTGTGGATCGGAACGGATGACGGCTTGGATCGTCTGAATTTAAAAACAAATCGTTTCCGTTATTTTAAACAGAGAAAAGGCGGAAATTCGATTTCCAATAATCATATTCGCTGCATTATTAAGGATAATCGGCAAAACTTATGGGTCGGCACCTATGACGGATTGAATAAAATAAATTTATCCACTTTTAAAATAAGTACGTTTCGTCCCTACAAGGGATATTCTCAAAAAAATGTTATTACCAAACTTTATCTTCGCAAAAACGGCGAGATATTGGTGGGGTTAAAATATGGCGGTCTGTTTCGTTTTGATCCCGAAAAAGAGATTTTTAAGCGCGTCGAATTAAGATCCGGAATAAACATAAACGGCAATACCTTATTTGTCACGGATATTAAAGAAGATTCGGACGGCAATTTGTTAATCGGGACTTACGGACACGGATTACTGAAATACTATGTTAACGAAGATGTGCTGGATTTCGCCTTTCCGGGGAAAAGTAAACTGAACAAGCTTTGTTCGGCTATTTATTCCATATTTGTCGATCAAAACGGAATGATTTGGATCGGAACTTACGGACAGGGACTTCATAGTTTTAATCCGAAAACTTCGGAGGAATTTCATGTAGGTACTAAGGAAGGTCTGCGGAACAATGTTATTTACGGTATTCTGGAAGATAAGCAAAAAAATTTATGGATAAGCACCAATAAGGGTCTTTCTCAGATCAATCCTTCTGTTTTAAAAAAGGATACCAATAAATCGATTCGGATTTTTGACTTTTATGACGGGTTGCAAAGTAACGAATTTAATTTCGGGGCTTATTTCAAAGATGATCGGGGGATATTGTATTTCGGCGGCGTCCGGGGGCTAACCTTTTTTAATCCCGATAATTTTACAATCAATAAAATTCCTCCCACCGTGTCCGTTACAAGAATTAAAATTAATAATAAAGACTGGGAAGAAGTCGATGCTTCCGGATTAAACGTTTCCGTTCCCTTTTTAAAATCATTGAATCTGAATTACGATCAAAATTCGATTCTTATCGAATTTACTGCTCTTCATTTTTCCGGTCCGAGGAAAAATCGATTTGCTTATAAATTGGAAGGCGTGGATAAAGACTGGGTTTACACCAACGCCAACAATCGGATAGCGAACTATCGGCATTTGAAAGGCGGTAAGTACAAATTTTTAGTGAAAGCATCCAACGCGTATGGCATCTGGACAAAACAACCCCGCGAATTGATTATTAAAATAGACAAACCGATTTGGGAACGGCTTTGGTTCCAGTTGAGTTTATTATTGATTTTCGTATTGATTTTTTACATCGCCCATCGGTACCGGACGGAAACCATTCGGAAACGCAATCAGGTTTTGAACGAACTTAATCGGAAATTGGAGGCGGAAAACGAAGCCAAGGTAAAAGCCATGTCCGCCTTAAAAGAGAATATCGAAAAATTCAGGACTATTTTTAATGACGCTCCGCTGGGTATTTTTTATATTAATAAAGAAAGCATCCTGACCGATTGCAATCAAAATTTTATTAATATTATCGGCGCTTCGTATAAGGAATTATGCGGATTACATCTGTTAAAACTGTTGAAGGACGAAAAATTAAAAGAAGCGATAAAAGCCGCGCTAAGCGTGGGGTCGGGATTTTACGAGGGAAGATATCATTCGATAATCGGCAATAAAGTAACGCCGGTGCGCGTTCACATCAGCGGAATTCATGCCATGGACGGCTCGATTATCGGAGGAGTGGGAATAGTAGAAGATTTAACCGAGTACGAAGAAGAAAAACTCCGGGAATCCATCATTCATAATATTGTGAGCGCCGTCCATACAACCGACGATCTGGAAAGTTTTTATCAAATCTTTGAAAGTGAATTGTCAAAGGTCATCAACACGCAAAATCTGTTTGTCGCTCTATTCGATCGCGAGCAGGAATACTTCACCTTACCTTTAATGCGCGATCAGAAAGATCGCTTTGAAAAAGTGCCCGCCAAAGGAACCGTAAGTTATCACGTTATTCAACGCGGAAAAGCGACGTTGTTCAAAGAAAAGGATTTCGTTCGATTAAAAGAGAGCGGAGTCATAGAGTATGTCGGCACTCCGTCAAAATGTTGGCTTGGAGTTCCGCTAAGGATTAAAAATCAAATAATCGGAATATTGGTGGTTCAGGATTATGAGGATGAAAATGCTTTTGATGAAAGGAATCTGCAGCTTTTGGAAGTCCTTGCCGCCCAATTAGCTTCGGCAATTAAACAAAAGCAGGACCGTGAAGTTATTTCTTTACTGACCCGCGGAATAGAACAAAGCTCGCTGACGCTGATTATTGCGGACAGAGACGGCTCTATTTTATATGACAACATCAACCAGCAAAATTTAATGCAAAGCGATCTTAAAGACAGACAATTAATTGAGCTTCTCAGTTATAAGATGGTCGGAGATAGTTCGGTTATTCTCAAAAGTCTGGAAAAAGGCGAGAAATGGTCCGGAGAAATACAAAGAAAATTTGACGATGATGTCGAACGCTGGGAATTTCTGTCCATCAACCCAATCTACAATTCAAGGAAACAAATGAATCATTTTGTGATTGTTTCCGAAGATATTACCGAAGCAAAACGTCTTCAAAATCAACTGGCTCAATCGCAAAAAATCGAATCCATAGGCACCTTAGCCGGCGGTATTGCTCATGATTTTAACAACCTGTTAACGGTAATTAACGGGCACGCCGAGATGGCTTTAATAAAACTGAACAAAAGCGAGAAAATTCATTCGGATATTATTTCCATTTTGCACGCCGGAAAAAAAGCAGCCAACCTGACGAGACAGCTTTTGGCTTTCAGCCGCAAACAGATGTTCAAGGCGGATATTTTGAATCTGAATGAAGTAATCAACAATATGGATAAAATGCTAAGGCGCCTGATAGGTGAAGATATCATAATCGAACTGCAGCTTGCGCCTAACATGCCATATATCAAAGCGGATCCCAGTCAACTGGAGCAAGTGTTGTTGAATTTAATCGTTAACGCCCGCGATGCTATTCATGAATGGGAAAAACGAAAACGGAGGCATAAAAAAGTAATCACTATTATAACCGAAAAGGTCATACTCAACGAAAAAAGTTTGCCTTTTGCCGAAATCGTTCCCGGTACGTATGTTCAATTGATCGTCAGAGACAGCGGCATCGGAATGAATAAGGAAACCCAGCAAAAGGTTTTTGAACCGTTTTTTACGACAAAAGAGGTGGGCAAAGGCACGGGTCTGGGGTTATCCACGGTTTACGGAATTGTAAAACAAAACAGAGGATACATCCGCGTTAAAAGCGAAGAAGGCGTGGGCACCGAATTTACGGTTTATTGGCCCGTGGCTCTTAAACAGCATCGAAAACAAAAAGGCGTTTCCGAAGATAATGAAATTGCGGAAGGCAAAGAAACCATTCTCGTGGTCGAAGATGATCCTTCCGTCAGAAACTTCATAAGGGATATTCTGGAACAATCCGGGTATCGTATTTTTGAAGCCAAAAACGGAAAAGAAGCGTTCGATATTTTACGCAAAATTCCCGAACCTATCGATCTTGTGGTTACGGATATGGTAATGCCCGAAATGAACGGAAATGAATTAGCCGATCAGATACGTTTCGAATTTTCCCAGACAAAAATTCTGTTTACTTCCGGTTACACAGAATCGAGAATCCTCAGAGACGGTTTAATAAATACCGATATGCATTTTCTGCACAAGCCTTTTACGGTTGTTGAGTTAACTCAGGCGGTCAGAAAAGCTCTCGAATAACCGGTTTAATTTCCCCGATCAATCCGGGTTTTCTTGCTATTTTTCATTAATTCGAAAAGTATCCCGATTAAATCAACTTTACCGTTTTATTTTACCGAAAGAATATTTAAATTAACAACTCAGTTAAACAAAATAGTCTGATTTTTACTTTGGTGAAAAGATGAAAACGCATTACGATTGTATCCCATGTATTTTGAGACAAACAATAGAAACCGTTCAACTTGCCGTTGACGACAAAGAGCTGCAAACGGAGGCGATTAATAAAGTATTGGATTTATTGACGCATATCGATTATAATACGCCGCCTCCCATAATCGGCAAAGAGGTGTATCGGATCATTTATGAAGTTACCGGCAATGCCGATCCTTATCGTGAACTGAAGCATAAATACAACTCCCTCGGTCTGGCTTTGTACGATGAACTGCTTCGTCAGGTGTACCGGAGCTCCGAACCTGTAATGATGGCGGCAAAATTAGCCGTTGCGGGCAATGTAATCGATTTTGGCGCTCAAACCAATGAAATCGATATTCAGGAGACCGTTCAAAATATCGACAAACTCTATTTCGAAATCAATCATTTCGATCGCTTGATCGAAGATCTGAAAAAAGCAAAAAAAGTGCTCTATCTTGCGGATAATGCGGGAGAAATTGTTTTTGACCGCTTGTTCATCGAGATATTGCAGCGTTATTATCCCGAAATAGGGCTGGAATTTACCGTGGCTGTGCGCGGGGCTCCCATTATAAACGACGCCACAAAAGAAGACGCCGTAATGGTGGGTCTGGATAAAATTGCCAGAATAATCGATAACGGAGACGCCGCCCCGGCAACCGATCTGGGACACGCTTCTCCGGAAATGAAAAAAGCTTACCGACAGGCGGATTTGATTATTGCCAAAGGCATGGGCAATTATGAAACACTGGACGAAGAAGATCGGTTGATTTACTATTTGCTTCGCGTAAAATGTTCTCTGGTAAGCCAGGTAATCAGCGCAAAAAAGGGCAGTCTTGTTTTAAAAAGAAACGAGAATTACCGCGGATGAGAGATGTGTCTGCAAAAAGCGACGCGACAGAGTCCAAAAAATAATTCAAAATTTTTGTTCCGGTATTTTAAAGTCTGAAAATTTTTAATCTTTAGTCCGGATAGTTTTGCCGGGATTTTTGCAGCGCTCTTTCGATCACCTCCAGCAAATGCATCCCGTCGAACGGTTTTTCAATGAACTCAAACGCTCCTTCCTTTAAAACTTTTGCCTCCGCATCCTCGGAACTCAATCCCGAAATAATAATGACGGGAAGAGTCGGACAAAAACGGTGTATTTTTTTTAACAGAGAAAAACCGTTTAACCCGGGCATTTTAAGGTCTAACAAAACGCAGTCGAATTTCGGCTTTTTTAAATATTTTTCCGTCCGGAAAGGATTGGTAAGTATTGTGACTTCATGGCGCTTAAACGCCAGAAGATTTTTCAGGGAAATCAAAAAATTTTCGTCGTCGTCGATCGCCAGAATTCTTGCCATGCTATAACTCGAAAATGATTCTGATTGGAAACATTTTACACAAATACGTTTATTAACGGAAACATGATCGAAAAAATAATAATCCCGGTTTTTATTTTTTGTTTTTAAACCTTAATTTTTAACGTCTTTAAAATTAAGACATTAGAAAATTTGTCCGGAATTCCCGGTCTTTGAATATTTGTGCATCAATCATATCTGATTCCAAAAATTGTGCCAGAAACAAGCGTTCGGAATTCTTAAATTGATTTGAAATTTGCCCGAAAATATTCGATTCTTGCATTAAAATTCAGTGATCGCTATTTTCCGGTATTAAATGTATTTTACAAAGTGAATTAAATTTGTTTAAAACAGGATAAACAATAACCGTGAAAAATTACCGCGCCCGCATTATCATCGTCACGATTTCCGATTTACTCTATGAAGCCAATCTGCATCGAAAAGCGCATACTCTGGCTGAGGCGGGATTTAAAGTTACCGTGTTTGCGGGTTTTAATCCCGCTATCGACCTGAACCAATGGCAGGGGATTACATTACACCGGGTCAGGCTGGTTAAAAGCCCGACGATGCTGCGTTTTGCGCATTTTATTTTTCGGGCGTTCTTTTGGCTGATCAAACAAAAAGCCGATTTATTCATCGCCTACGATTACTTACCGCTTGTTCCGCTTCGCTTGACCGCCTTCTTCAGGAAATGTATTTACATTTACGACAGCGTTGAACTTTTAACCGGACTCAATTCGCTGACGGATCGTCCGTTGCGCCGTAAATTCTGGAGACTCTACGAACGGTTCGGCGTTCAAAAGGCAAAAGCAGCCTTTACCGTCTGCGAATCGGACGCCGCAGAATTGCAGCGCGTTTACCCCCATTTGTCCGTTCAGGGATTTGTGCGCAATATTCCGCTTTACCGGGAAACGCCGCCTTCTGCCTTTTTAAGAGAAAAATACAACATTCCCCCGAATCGGCGCATCGGGATATATCAGGGAATGATTTTTAAGGGGCGGGGACTGGAGCGGATTATCGAGGCTTGCAGGGACATTCCGGATGTTGTGATCGTTATTGTAGGAGAGGGACCGCTTCGTCCGCTATTGGAAGACATGACAAAGAAGTTTAATATGAGCGGGCGGGTCATTTTCACGGGACTTGTACCGTTTCAGAAGCTGGCGGATTTCACGGCTTCCGCGGATTTCGGCTTTACCGTTATTTCAGGCAAAGGATTGAGTTACTTCCATGCCCTGCCCAATAAGTTATTCGAATACATTCAGGTCGGAATTCCGGTTATCGGAAGCAATTATCCCGAAATTGCCCGCATTATCGATTCCGAGAAAATCGGTTACACGGTTAATCCGGAAAGCGTTCATGAAATCAAAGATGCAATTCAAAAGATGTTAATGCCGCAAAATTACCGGACGTTTAAGGAACGGTTGAAAAAGATTCGCGCCAAATACACCTGGCAGAAAGAATCCGAAAAATATCTGAAGATTATCGATTCGGCGTTAAGAGCGTCGGATGAGTCGGGGTAGAAGGGGATTTGTCCTGAGTTCAATTAAAGCGGTCAAAACAAAAAATAAAAACGGAATCCAGACAGGGATTGCCGTAAAAAGAAAAAAACAGGGCAGAATAAAATAAAACATTTTTAAAAAGATATTAAGCAGAATTGCGTTCTCGATAAAATTCTTTAAATAGAATAAAAGAACGATCCAGATTAATAAAAAGCTTACCGTAGTTACCGCGGCGGCGGCGATCAATCCGAATTTGGGAATCAGCCACAGGTTAAAACCCACATTAAAAACAAGAGCTAACGACGAAATAAGCACGAGAATTTTGCTTTTATTTTTTAAGATCAACCAGCTATCCATCATTTGCGCGTGTCCGTAAATGATGTAACCGATTCCCACAACGGTGAGAATTTGTTTGCTGATCTCGAAACCTGCCGGAATCATGATCGAAGGCAGGTAATGAAAAAGCAGCACCAATGCCCAAAAAATCCCGGCGCAGCTAATAATGATCAACGAAGAATAAGATTTCAGATTTCGTTTGAAAAAATCTTCGCCCAGTTCGTAAACCCTGGGAAACCACACGTAATTGGTATGGACGACAAAAATCATGATCATGGCGGCAAAGCGGTACCCGTAATTGTAAATTCCCGTTATCTCTAAGCCCAGGTAAAATTTAATAACGTAATGATCGCTCTGATACAATAAGTAACTGATCAGAGTGACCAGCATAAGGGGAAAGCCGGTGCGGAAGAGCAGGGTTAAGTCGGGTAAACTTATTTTTGGGCGCAGCACTTTTTTCCAGAGGGAAAAACTGCTGACAAAAAGTATTCCGTTGGAAAGAAAGAAAGCGTAAAAAAACGACTTTAAACCCAAACCCGCCATCAGCCCGATCAGAAAGAGAATAAAAAAAGAACCCTGAGCGATAAGATTACTTTTCAGATAAGAACCGCTTTGCCGCTGTGCGCTGAAAAAAGTGATGATCAGCGTGGTGACGGCGTTTACTCCGATCAACGCGGGAAGTAAGTAAAAGGGAAAGGTAATCGAGCGTTCGAAAAGAAGGGCGTTAAGTACCGCATCGACCGGAAAGGTAACAATGACGATCAGTATTACAAAGGTTAAAACAAACAGGAAGGCGTTGTTCAGAAAACGAATGCGATCCGCCGGAGGGTATTCGGGAATGAGACGGAACAAGCCCTGTTCCACTCCGGCGAGAATCAGGGTGGAGCCAAGGGTGATGTAGAGCCGGTACAGCGTGTACAGACCGAACTCTTCCGCGGTTAAAATATGGGCGATGTAGGGAAGCAGAAAAAAAGGCAGAATGCGCGTGACGCCTCCGGAAAGCAGATAACGGGAAAGATCGCGGATGCTTCTGGAAAATTGGAATTTCATTTTAGCCTTAACGCTGCTGTGGTGACCATAATAGCAACTCAAAAGTATCGCGGAACAGACCCCGCGCGCCGAAATTCTCTTTGAATTTTCCCAAGCCCCAATTGGGGTCCATGTTCACGGTAAAAATGCCGAAGTCGTAAAAGCGATAGCCCTCATTTACAGCCCATTGAAAGATGTGGTAAAACAAATTATTGACCGAACGGTATTGTTGATATTCTTTATTATCGCTGATATAAAAAGCCAAAACAACTTTCGGAGTGCAGATAAAATTCACCACGCCCGCGATCATTCTGTCATTCAGGTAAGCAGCCCAGAGCTCGATTCTGTCCGGGAAGAGTTGCGCCAAAAGTTTGAGTTCTTCCAGGGTGTGGGTGGGAGTGACATTGTGGCGTAATTTTAAATTGCGTTTCAGAATTTTGTAGTAGGTGTCGTAATCATCCGAAAGGCGGATCTGAATTCCCGATTTCATCGATTTTCGGGTGGCGGTGCGCGCTTCGCTTTTAAACATGGGCAGAATTTGTTCCGTGGAATCCGGCAGTTGCACAACGCTGGATATTTCGCGCCTCAGGTAGCGGAAGCCGTTTTGCAGCATGGCAAAATCGATGTAATTTGAATATCGGGTCATGTAAACAAGAGGCGGGAGCGTGATAAGAATTCTGGTAAATCCGTTGTCGCGGGCATACTCTTTTAAAGCCTCGACCAATTCAAAGGCGTCTTTGATTCCCGCGTCACGATAGACAAACCCGCCGTAAGAAGCGCCGCGGTGTGAATACAAAACCTTGTCCTTATCCATCTGCATTTCAATTGCCGGAAGAACGGCTTGTACTGAATTTTTTTTCTTAAAGATTAAGGAGTGGTCCGTAAAACGGTCTTTGGGATGGTAGCTTAAAAATCTGCGTGTGTGAAAAATAGTTCCGTTATCGGCTTGCCACACATATTGATCCCACCAATCGGCGTCGTCTTCGGAGTAACGAAAAACCGTCAAACTCATGTATTTCCTTTCAATTTGTTCTTTCGGGCTTTTTTCGGGCTAATGCTTTGTGAAGCGAATAAAAGAATCCGTCTCTCAGTAACCCCAACCGGCAACAAAAAACTTATTGGTTTTCAATTTCGGGCGCCGTGTTCTGCAATTTCCGAAATAGGCGATCGGTATTTATTCATCCGTCTGTTCGCACAAATCTTTTAGCGCCTTATTCATCTTTTTGAAGCCCGCCAGAGTGCTCCATTCCAATCTGCCCCAGAGCAAAGGCACCAGCAATCCTTTGAAATGTTCGTTATGAACGAATTTTGTTTTATTCTCTTCCACAGAAGACAAACAGAAAATGTGCTCGACATCGAAAACGCCGGGCAAAAGCATTTTTCCGAGCCAGCGGAATTCTTTCCCTTCCGTTACCTTAATAATTTTGGGTTTAAACAGGCGCGGTTTTTCACCCGGAGCTTTTACAATTACCGATATCTTTTTCCCGGGCTGCAAAGTTCCCTTGGCGTAAATGATGAAAGGATTCCAGGTGGCGTATTGGGAAAAATCGCTGAGCGCCGCCCACACTTTTTCTATCGGTGCGTCAATAATAAGTTCTGTAAAAATGGTGCGCATCGCCATACTTATTAAACTCCCCATTTTCATCGGGACGGAGTTGTTGTTCACAAACATCGCCCCCAGCTATTTGATCGGTTCGGGCGATTATGACTTAAAATAAAAGTTAAACCGTTGCAATTCAAATAGATTTGAACGATCGGGCGATGATCTTTCTTTAGGAAGACTAAATTTGGCGAAAGTTGTTAACAGATTATTCTTCTCAAATCATCGTAATGCGTGATGCGTGATGAGTAATGCGTAATGAGTTATCTTCGCCATCGCTTAATAATTTAGATAATTCACAAAATTATTTTTTAGAGAATAAAAAAGCATTTACTTCCTTACAACAAACATTTTACTATCTTCCACCTACAACTGCTTTCTGCTCTCTGCTTTCTCTTTTTTCATTTTTCATTTGTCATTTTTCTTACGCACCACGCGTCACGGCTTTCCGACTATTTTTATCCTTTAATCTTTAATCTTTGACCTTTGATCTTTGATCTTACGCATCACGATCTTGTTACATTTTGTTAAAATTTTTGGGGATTGTCGCGGATAAACGGCGTTGTATTAAAAAGCCGCCCGTTAAATTTAATACGAAAATTCCGGGAAGGCAGGCGTCCGGTGATGCCCGTCAGAGAAGCGTTTGGTTTTGTGATGTTCCGCGCCAAAGCGGAAAATTTTTGAGGATAGTCCGTTATTTGCGGTAATCAAATTAAAGCTGAAATTGTTGTCCACAGTGCTGTTGACTGCGCCCGCGCCGTTTAAAATCCGGATTTTACGTCTCGCATATTCCGCGGTTTCGTGGACGTGTCCGTGTAGCAACAGTTCGACATTATTAGCGGACAGAAACCGCAAAAGTTTTCTTTTTCTTTTAAA
>JAADIP010000222.1 GCA_013151275.1 Calditrichota bacterium
AGTAAAACATCGATACTGATTGAGGGCGAAAGCGGAACCGGAAAGGAGTTGATTGCGCGGGCAATTCATTACGCCAGTCCGCGAAAAGACAAACCGCTGATTGTGGTCAATTGCGCAGCCATTACCGAGAGCCTTATCGAAAGCGAATTATTCGGACACGAAAAGGGCGCCTTTACCGGAGCCGTGCAAGCCAGGGAAGGACGAGTGGAGCAAGCCCACGGCGGCACGCTTTTTCTGGATGAGGTTGGCGATGTGCCTTTATCGGTGCAGGTAAAATTGTTGCGTTTTTTGCAGTTCGGAGAATTCCAGCGTTTGGGAAGCAATCAAACCCTTAAGGTGGATGTGCGTTTAATTGCGGCTACCAATCGCGATCTGCGTGAGATGATAGCCCAAAGCCAATTCCGCGAAGATTTTTACTATCGTCTGAATGTCATCAACATTCAGGTTCCTCCTTTGCGCAAACGGAAGGAAGATATTCCGCTATTGATCGATCATTTCATCAAAAAATACGCGCAGGAGAACCATAAAAATGTGCGGAGTATTTCCCGCGAGGCGTTCGACTTACTGATGAAATACGATTACCCGGGCAATGTCCGCGAGTTGGAAAACCTGATCGAACGCGCTGTGGTTTTAGCCCGATCCGATATTATCGAAAAAGAAGACCTGCCCGTTCAGTTTCATGTTAAAGAAAGCCGAGAGACTTCCGCGCCGCCGCTGGATTTTTACCCGGGCAATATCAGAGAAAAAATCGAAGCCTTCGAAAAAGATTTGATCGTGCGGGCGTTGAAAGAGGCTAACTTTAATCAAAGTCAGGCGGCGCGCAATCTGGGTATCAGCGAACGCAACCTGCGTTATAAAATGCAAAAATACGGTTTAAAAAATTATTAAAAACAAGGCGCGAATGAAAAAATATCTATTTAATATGGCACGTTAAACACAACGAACTTTTTTTGTTTCCCTTTACCAACAAATTATCATTGCCCATCATGTTATGAACGTCATGACAAGAAGTACAGTGCAACTGGTTATCTACCAACAGATCCTTTTGAATCGTTTTACCCAAGCCCGATTCGGTTGAAGCCGGATCATAAAGTTCCCCGTCAACCAGGGCTAAATGGCTGTCATACACAAAAGATACAGGGTGATTATCGCTTAAATCGGTGCCTAACAAAGCTTTCCCTTTAATATAACGGCTTTCCTGAACGCTGCCGCCAAAATTATTCAACGCAATGGTTCCGTCATGGCAGCTTAGACACAATTTTGATATTCCGGTAGGCTGACCGACTACCGCGTCAAGAGTGTTGCTCTGATAAACCTTATATTCGGTTGTCTTGTAATTATGATCCCAAAGAGTACTTTTTAACGAAGATTTTGTTCCTTCTTCTTTGGTGTGGCAAACGGCGCAGGTATTGGTCATAATGTTCCATGATTTGCCGGAAAAATCGTGTGGTGAATTAAGCAGAGTTTGAGCGTTTAACCCTGAAAAAGCGACTACAATAGCAACAATGGGTATAAATGCCTTCTTTCTCATGCTCATGCTTCCTCCTTTAGTCGAATCTTCTGTTCTATTATATATAGATTCGACCAAAAAATAAAAAATTAATTTAAAATAGGTTTCCTGATAAAAAATCAATCAATTTTTGTACCATTCCTTTAATATATTAAACATAACGCATTTTCGTCGTTAAAAATTCTCGGAGATAAAAATTTAACTCCCTTCCATGAACATTCCGCATTCCCGAGTTTTGCGCGGAATTGGCTCCCATTTCGATCTTCCCGATAGTCTCATCATATCACTTCCGATTATTTAACGAAAATTACCGGATACTATCGTTTATATGTCTTCGGGATGTGACACCCGGGCGCGCAACTGCCGCCGTTGGGCGTCGCCTTGTAGTTTATCGGCATTTTCCACTCGCCAAAACGAACTTTATCGGCGATCAAATGCGGCGCTTTGGAACCGTGAACCTCGTGGCATAAAGCGCACGACCTTCCCTTTTGTCTGTTTACATGAAACGCGTGAAGATTTTCTTTACCGTTGCGGAAGTTAGTCACACGGCTCCTTTTTTTAATTATTGCCGAGTCGTGACATTCAAAGCACAAAGCAAAATTTTCTGCTTTTCCCACCGCATAAGCCGTTGCGGGAAATTTGGCAACCAAAAGATAAGGAAACTTTTCCTGATGAACCTGATGGCAGTCCAAACAACCGTCATCTTCTAACGGCGGGTGGGTAACCTTGGCGTTTCTAATTATGCTTGCCATGTCAATTGCCGACCATTTAACGCCTAACCGGCCGGGGCTGTGACACGACAGGCAGACCTTGGCGTTGTCGTCTTTCAGAATCGGCTCGTTTTCAGAAGCATGGGGATCGTGACAACTCATGCAGGGCATTCCTTCTTTTTGCACGCCGTGCACCTTGTACTTACTGCTATCGGACGGCGATTGGCTTTCGTGACAATCAAAGCACAAATCGGGCACCCGGCTCGCCAAAAGATATTCCACCTGAGAAACATGGGGATTGTGGCAATCGAGGCAGTCCCCTTCAAAGGCAGGATGAACGCTCGACATATTAAGTTTCTCGCGGAAATCATCGTGACATTCAAAGCACAGTTCGGGACGCTCGCTTTTAAGCAACGACGGGCGAATAGTTTGATGCGGATCGTGACATTCCGTGCATTCCCTGTCTTCATAAGGCGGGTGGATCACCTTTCCTTCATCGGGATCGTGGCAGTTCATACAAATCGATTCGTCCTTTTCGCCTAAAATCAAATAGTCCTTCTGGGAAGAATGAGGCGAATGGCAATCCAAACAAGCGCCCTCTTCCACCGGAGGATGGACGTTAGTCAAATTGTCTTTTTGATCATGACAATTGTAACATAAATCCGGAACCTCATCGGATAAGGTAAATTCGGGACCTTCGGAATCGGGATGTTTGTTTTCGTTACTTTCATGGCAGGAAGAGCAATCTTCTTCCATGGGAGGATGAATATCCTCCGCCTGAAAAAGATCCTGATGGCATCCCGAAGCGGCGCAATCATTTTCGTCCGCAAACCCAGCGGAAAACAAAACAAAAGAAAAAATTGTCAAAAGTATAAAAATCTTCATCTTCGCAAACCTAAAACGATCTTTCGATTCTAAAATACGTGTTATTGTAATTAACATATTCTCCTAAATACTCCCGACGGAATAGCTCGAAACCTAAAATAAAGCGCGTGCTGCGAAAATTGGTCTGCCATTCCCCGCGCCCTGTCCACAAACGTAAATTCAGGTCTCTGCCGATCTGCTTTCGATATCCGCCGGTTATTTCAAATTTGGTTTTCCGAAAAAATTGATAATTTATTCTCGCCGAAAATTCAATAAATTCCTGATTTTCTTTATCTTCAACCAGTCTGTAATCTCTGTAATTGCCTAATAAAACATAACTGAGATCCCTCCCGGTCCTTCCGGAAAGGGTCATATAATAATGATATGAACGATACGGAATAATATTGCTTTTAAAGCGATCGCTCTCGGCTCCGAGCGTGAATTGCCAGATATTTATCCGCGTACCCAAAATTTCCTGGTCATTCCATTTTAACACCCTTAACAGCTCGGTTTGTACATTGTCATAATCCGTTTTATTTCGTCTGTAATAAACTTGTAAAAAATTTTCAAAAAGTGTCAGGCTTACTCCGTAATTATTGCTTTTTAGCGTATAATTATAATCGATCGGCTGCCGAGCCGTGTAATCAATAAGCACCTCCGCGCCCGGCGGAATCTGACCGCCGGGGAGACGCTGGATCTCGATAAAGTCGCCGCGGGTTATTAAAATATAATCTATATTTTCCTGATAGATAATAATTCCCTGATCATCGCGAACCACAATCGATGAGATATCCACAAAAGGATTATCCAGCAAAACAACCTTCTCGTCATCAAGAACATGGCTTTCTTCCACCACGTTAATAATCAATGTTTGATTAGTACGAGCCTCTTTACGCCTGCTCTTTTCATAGTATAAGTGAAGCACACCGCCGGGGATCTTTTTCTGATAATTAAATGCAGCCCCGGCGGTATTTCTCTTTTCATCATAATCAGTATGAGTCAGTGAATTATATTCATAATAAAACTGGCTGTTAAGGCTTTCGTACAATTGATGTTTAAGACGAACTATGGCGTTTTGTTGTTCGCTTTTTATAAGGGTATAGCGGCTGTTAAGATAGCGATAATTACTCATTACGCTAAAATTCCACGGCAGTTTTAACATCAAAGCTTCACTAACTTGTAAACGCTCAAAGTTCTGAGTGCCTTTCTGTTTGACATACCAGATATCGGAATTAAAATTACTGAAGCGTTCCTTATCAAAATAAAACGTCTCTCCGAATTGAATTTCCGAAGACCGGTTTCTATACTTATCGGAATTGAGATAGGTATAAGTTACATCTCTGTAATTATAAACCAATCGTCCCGTATTAAGGCGACCAAACGATTTATTGCTTTCTATCGAAAGGTTCTCAATATTACTCGTGTAACGGCGGTTAGTAGCAAATTCCTTTTGACGCCATTTGTTTCTGTTCCATTGCAAATTCAAGGGTAAAAAGCTATTTCGGAACCTTAAATTTCCGCCGACTGTATTGCGATACATCTCCACATTGGTGGTGAGTTCGCGATTCAGGTAATTGTGAGAAAAATTACTGTATAAAATCAAACTTAGCGGTCGTTGATTAAAAAAAATCATTCTTCCCTGCAGCTTTTCCAGAGAGCTTAATTCGGAACGATCCGGCGCTACCAGGAATAAATCACGTCGGGTTCCGGGATTATAATCGCCGCCCAATTCAAGTTGCAAAAAATTCGGATGCAAAATATAACTCTTGGTTTTAAGACTGATCTGTCCGGTATTTAACGGTGATTTTTTCCCGGAATTTGCTCTTAAAAATAGATTCCTGATTGCTGTACCTGGTTTCTACAGCAGTCAGTCCTTCCACCTTCTTTAGCCTGAAAAGCTGAATTTCATCAGCAAAGCTTAAAGTATTCAGGCAAATACTTAGGGCGAAAATGAATATATTTAAATATCTTACTGTCATATTTCACGGTTTTGGTTTTATTTTAATTAAGAAACGACGCTTCGTCGCCTCCGTGAGCATTATGGCACTCCGTACACGCCGTGTCTCCCAAATCTTCATGGACTTCATTCTTTAATACATCGCTTTTCTGATGGCAGTACAAACAGAGCTGCTGTCCCGCCCTTTTTAACAAATATTTATTTTTTGACAGATGCGGGTGATGACAGGTTGTGCATTTTCCCAAAGCAACGGGACCGTGGAGTTGCGTGTATTCTGACCTGAAATCATCATGACACTCGAAACACAATTCTGGTTGTCGTTCGCTCAGGCTGCTGCCTATCCCCATATTATGGCAAACGGCGCAATCGCGATCCGCAAAAGGCGGATGGAGAACAGCTTCGGGTTCATTTTTCTTTTGTAAAGTTAACCGGTTAGCTTTATTTGTCTGCAAAGAATCTAAAGACAGTTGGTTGGATTTTTTTTTCGTCTGTTCAGGATTTGGCACGCCGTCAAAAAATACGGAAAGAATACGATAACGGACTTGCGGCGTACAATTGATTAAGCTTACCACTAAAATGGCACAAAGCAGATACAATCCGAATCGTTTGATATTACCTGGGTTCAACAAATCCATAAACATTAACTTTATCAGGGCCGTATTGATTAGTAACCAAAATTAAATATTTTAATTTAAATCCTTTATAAACATATTTTTCAAAATATTTCAAATTATCGTAATCGATAATAACCTTCGCCGGCAGCCACATGTCCCCCGGACCCTCGTAACTTCCTCCGAAAAACAAAAGTAATTGGTCATTCGGATCAAATATCTGCACATTCTCAAATCCGGCATCCACAACATACAATAAACCGTCGCGATCAACGGCAATACCTTTAGGACGAACAAACTGCCCCAGGGCTTTGCCATAACTTCCTATGGATCGGACATAGGTCCCGTTTCTTTCATAGACTTTAATTTTAAAAGAACCGAAATCACTTACATAAACATAATCGGGCGTAACAAAGATATTTGTAGGGGAACTTAAAAACGGATCGGTTTTTGGCTTGCCTACCGGGAATTGATAAACATGTTTGTAATTATCTTTCAAATAGACATGAACCGTATGGCTCTCCATATCGGAAACCCAGATGCCTCTTCCCGCCACAAAAACATCCGTGATACGCATTTTTCGGGGATCGCCAAAACTCCCTTTGTAGGTTAAATCGGGATTGAATACAACCACCTGTTTTCTGCCTGTATCGGCTACGTACAAATTACCCTGCTCATCCACAAAACAGTTAATCGGTTTTTTTAACAGTCCCATACCGCCAGGTCTAAAATATTCAAAGGTGCGTTTTTCCAGATCGATGATTTCCAATCCGCCCAACATTGTATCGCATATATAAATTTTACCTTTATGAATACTGATACCGTACGGTTTGATGATGGGCTTTCCCTTGTCTTTCCCGAGAATATATCTCAAAAAAGGAGAACGTTCGCCCGTAATGTCAACGGAATTACTAAACTTGGTCAAAAACTGGATTCGCGCGGTATCCGGCGGAGAGGGATAGACGACAATATTATCAAGGGTGACCTCTTTAGTCAATCTGTGCGAGCAGGCGGACAGTAAAATAACAATTCCGATAGTTAACATTAATATTAAGAGGCGTACGAACCGCATCATTAATCTTCCCCAATTCTATTTTAATACCCGAATACATAAAAAAGGGACGATAATTAATACCGCCCCTTCAAGTTTAAAGAAGTAATACCAAATTTTCAAGCCATAAAGGATTTGCGCCTTTTCAAGCCCAAAAATTACTTACTATGACAAGTCAAGCATAAAGCACTGTTAGAGTTATTTTTAACCAATAATTTGGCAACGCCGCTACCGTTATGGACATCGTGGCAGGAAGCGCATTGCAATTCGCCATTGGTCAACATATCATCGGCAATAGTACCGCCCATACCGGAAGATTCTGTGGTCGGATCATACAGATCACCGTCAGCAGAAGCTAAAGCTGCATCATAGGTAAACGATACCGGATGATCGTTGCTTAAATCGGTGCCGATCAAATAGTCTCCGGTTACAAATTCACCACCGTTTGTCTCGCCGCCGAAATTGTCAACAGCTACCGTACCGTCATGGCAGCTAAGACATAACTTGGAAGATCCGTCGGGCTGACCCACTGTAGCGTCCAATGTTGCGCTGGAATAGGGAGTAAAAGTAGCCGTGGTAACTTCGTGATTCCATAAGGGGGCGCCGGTAACCGTATTGTCCGCATTATGCGGCGTATGACAGACGATACAAATCTCACCAGTCGCATTCCAGCTTTTACCGGAAAAATCGTGAGCGGAACCTACGATGCTCTGCCCGAAACTAATGGACACCAAGAACATAACACTTAGGATTACAGATAATAGTTTCATACAACCTCCATTTAATTATTTAAATAAACTTAGAAAATTGAACATTTTTTTATCACTATCATTTACATAATTAATATAACAAATTATATGCCGAATATTAATTTTTTTTCACAA
>JAADIP010000216.1 GCA_013151275.1 Calditrichota bacterium
GCGGTCTTATCTTCGAGTATTTTCCTCACGTTTTGCGCTAATTCCATCGGCGAAAAGGGCTTCTGCAAAAAATGGACTCCCTTCTCGATTTCGCTGTCCTGAACAATGCCCTCTTCCGAATAACCCGACATAAAAAGCACTTTAATTTTCGGATAATACTTCTTTATGATATCAAACAATTTTTTTCCGCCCATGACAGGCATAATTAAATCAGTAATGATCAAATCGAACGGTTTTTTTGAAGACTTGATTTTTTTCAGGGCTTCGTTCCCGTTTTGCGCGACAACGACCTTATAACCAAAATAGGATAAAGAACGCTCCGTCATGCTTCTGACGGAAGGATCGTCCTCCACAAGTAAAATGGTTTCGTTGCCAAAAAGATCGGTGTCCTCTGTAACCGTAGCGTTATCCTCCGCAATTTCATTCGTCTCGACCGCGGGAAAAAATATCTTAAACGTCGAACCTTTACCGGGAATGCTGGAAACGTAAATATAGCCGTTGTTTTGCTTTACAATTCCGTAAACCATTGACAATCCCAAACCCGTACCCTGACCCACGGGCTTTGTAGTAAAAAACGGTTCGAAAATGTGTTTCATGGTTTCTTTGTCCATCCCCACTCCGGTGTCCGAAATCGATAGCATCACATGGGGTCCCGTATTTGATCCCGGATGCTTTGTTACAAAGTTTTTATTTAAAACACAGTTCTCGGTTAAAATAGTGAATTCACCCCCCTCGGGCATGGCTTGCCTGGCGTTAACGCTTATATTGAATAGAATTTGCTCCAACTGATGCTTGTCCGATTCTATTTGCCAAAGATCTTCCGATAGTTCGACCTTAATTTCGATGTCTTCTCCTATCAGACTTTGAAGCATGGTTTGCAGATCGGTTACCAACTTATTGAGGTTAATTATTTCCGGTTGACGCATTTGTTTTCGGCTGAAGGCTAATAATTGACTCGTCAGATTTTTTGCCTTTTCGCCCGCCTGATAAATTTGGTTGATTTTTTTTCTGTGAGGATCGTCTTCGGGCATGGTGTGTAAAAGAAGCTGCGAATAACCGTTGATAACCGTTAAAAGGTTGTTAAAATCATGAGCAATGCCGCCCGCCAATCGACCCACAGCCTCCATCTTTTGCGTTTGCAGCAATTGTTTTTCTAATCTTTTCTTTTCGGTTATGTCTTCCTCGATGGCTAAAAAATGCGTGATGACATTGTTGTCGTCGGTAATCGGACTGATAATAATCCTTTCCCAGAATGTTTCGCCGTTCTTCTTTTTGTTAAAGATTTCGCCTTCCCAAACCTTGCCGTTTTTAACGGTTTTCCAGAGATGTTCGAAAACTTCCGGCGGCATTTCCCCCGAATTTAGAATTCTTGGGTTTTTCCCTTTGACTTCTTCAAAAGTGTAACCGGTGATTTTTGTAAAAGCGGGATTCACGTATTCAATATTTCCTTCGGTATCGGTGATTAAAATGGAAGCCGGGCTTTGTTCCATCGCTTTGGACAGCTTACGAATTGTTTCGATATTCTGCTTTCGTTCGGTGATGTCGATTAATGTTCCGATAATAGCCGTGTTATCTTTGTACGGAATGGGAGCGCCGAAAATTTCGACTTCCACTTTCTCCCCGTTTTTTCTTTGCCCGCTGAATTCGAAATGCATGGCGTTTATTCTTTTTTTGAGCAAGTCTTCCATGTTCTTTTGGAATAAAAGTTTATTCTCCTGACTAACCAAATCCAGAACCGACTCCAAACGGTTAATTTCTTCCACGGAATCGAAGCCGAAAATTTCCGCCGTTTTGGGATTAGTGTATTTGAATTGTCCGTTTTGAATGAGATAAACTCCTGTCAGCGCGTATTCGCTTAAAATCCGGTATTTATATTCGCTTTGTTCCAACGCGCTTTGCGTTTGCTTTTGCAGATTTTCCAGTTCAAAGTTGTAAAGAGCAAAGGCAATGTCGTCTCCTATTTCCTTGAATAATTCGGTGAAGGAAGGATCGGAAGCAAATTCCTGGTGCATGGAAACCGAAAGAACTCCGTAGAGTTGATCCTGATATTTTAAGGCGTAAGTCATCAGACTTTCAACCGATTTTATTTCAAAAAACGGGCAGTCGGGGCATTCGTCGTTTGCGGAGGCGCAAATAATTACCCGGTCGCTTTCGAGCGCCTTGTTAACGCATGACGGTAATTTCCCTTTTTTTACGTCTCTGTAAAATTTTTTTTCTATTTGAGGCAGGTGCGGAAGAGAGGCGCAATAGTTAAACGACGAGTCTTTGCCTGAAATTAAAAAAGTATGACTGAATACTTCCGAATCAAACAATGTCCGCAAGACTTCTTTTAAAAATTTGTTTTGATCTTTCTCTTTCAGAATCATGCGATTTAAATTTTGTCGCGATCGCAGAACCGTATTCATCAGGTTTAGTTTCTTTTGAAGTTTATGTTTAAACAAAGCCATCTGGATGTTGGTGTGGAGATCAACCCCGCGGATCGGTTTTAACAGATACGAATATGCTTCGTCTATTTGCGCCTGTGACAAATAGTCCGTATTTGCGTAAGCGGTTAAAAAGATGATCGGGATTTGATGTTTTTCGGATATTTCTTTGGCGGTTTCCAGACCGTTCATAGAACCGCGAAGCCGGATATCCATCAACACCAGATCAGGATTAGTCTTATTTATCAGCTCCAAGGCTTCTGCGCCGGAAGCGGCGATCCCGGCGATTTGGTAATTAAAGTTGCTTAATATTTGTTGAAGATGAGAAACCACCAGAGCGTCATCTTCAACAATAAAAATGTGAGATGTGTTCATGTTTCATTCCCCGAATTAATGGAAAGGAAATTGTATGTCAATCTTCGTTCCGTTTTGTGTATCAAAACTAATTTTCCCGCCCAGTTGGTGGGTTGCCCAGAGATACACAAGTTTTAATCCCATCGAATTGATGGAATTTAAGTCTTTCGGAAACGGAAATCCAGTTCCGGAATCCTGTACGATTAGATGTATTTTATTTCCTTTATTCTGTAACTCAATTTTCAGATTTTTGTTGCCCTTATAGCCTTGCGGAAAAGCGTATTTAAAGGTGTTGCACAGCAGTTCGTTAACTATCATTCCGCAGGGAAGCGCTTTTTCCACCGAAAGCGATATTTTTTCTATCTTTAAAAGAAGCGTGATTTCAGCCGAATTGGAAAACGAATGCCGGATGTTGGTTATTAAATTTTGTAAATAGCCGGACATCTCAACCTGAGCCAGATTGGAGGAGTGATAGAGTTGTTCGTAAACAAGGCTCATTGCCCGCAGTTGATTCTGCAGGTTCGAAAAGATTTCTTTGCCGGAATTGTTGTCTATTTGCGCTTTATTTATTTCAATCAAATAAAAAAGACTTTGCAAATTGTTCTTTACTCTGTGGTGCACCTCCTGGAGCAAGGTCTCCTTTTCTTTAAGAGCCTGGGAAATTTGTAATTCCGCCAGCTTACGTTCGGTGATGTCGCGGACAACAGCCACATAACCGTAAATCTGCTGTTCTATTACCATGGGAGAAACATTGGCTGAAAACCACTTCTTATTTTTATCCTTTAACTTAAAATCAAAGTCTATTTTAACGGTTTTGCCTTTATTCAGTTCACGGATTGTCTGCTTTAACTGGCATTTTAATGAAGCGGGCAGCATTTTGAAAATGGTTTTTCCTTTGTAATTGTCAAGATTAACGGAGAGCTCGTCCAGATCGCGCGCATTATAAAAGAGCAGTCTGCCGCGCGGATCAAAAAGGAAAACCATGTCGATCATGGATGTTAAAATACTTTTTAACTTTTGTTCGGATTCCTGTAACGCCTTTTCCGCTTTAATGCGCTTGGAAATATCCCTGATAATCGCTAAATTTGCTTCGCCTCCCTGATAGTGGATAAACGTTCCTAAAACTTCAACGTCAATTTCGCTGCCGTCGAGACATAAGTGCTTTTCATATATCAAAGGTACGATCTCTCCCGATTCGCGTAAATGTTTAACCCGGTTTTTTACTAATTCCTGATAGTCAGGATGGACCAATTTCATTATCGGCAATCCCTTTAATGCCTCTTCGTTTTCGCCTTTGTACAAGCGAACGGCAGCGGTGTTGGCATAAACAACTTTACCGTTCTTGTGTAAAATAATGGCGTCCGGCGATTGTTCGACCAGACTGCGATAACGCGCTTCACTTTCTTTCAGGGCTTCTTCTATGGCTTTGCGATCGCTGATATCTATCAGCACGCCGCGTATTCCTTTACTTTTGTCCTGCCGAATTATGGAAGACATAAATAGCAGAACGGGGAAAAAGGTGCCGTTTTTCCTGCGGGCGATAAATTCCTGTGTTTCGGACTCTTTTGCCTGTAAAACCTGATTAAGACTCTTTATGATTTCCTTCTTTCCCTGTTCCGGAAATAGTTCTAACACGTTCATGCCGTTTAATATTTCATATTGAGAATATCCGGTCAGTTTTGTGGCATGACGATTCACATAAGTGAAATTGAAATCGCTGTCGCATTCGAAAATTGTTTGCGGCAGCAGATCGGCTAATTCTTTAAACCGTTTCTCGCTTTCGATGAGTTCTGTCTGGGCTTTCTTTTGTTCGGTAATATCCTCGAGCACGCCTTCAAAGTAGATTTTTCCTTCGGCAGGATCTTTGCGGACGCTGGCTGTGTTTCTGATCCAGATTATTTTTCCGTCTTTTCGCCGCAGGGAGGTTTCAAAATTCTGCATGGTTCCCGAAATTTTAAGAAGATTTTTCCACAAAGAGTGCGCGTTTTTACTGACATAAAAGTCGTTGATGTTTGTCTTTTTTAATTCTTTTAAACTCGAATACCCTAAAATTTTAAGCAGGGTAAGGTTTGCGTCTATTATTCTTCCGTCTTCGGTGGTTCGGTAAAGTCCGACCGGAACATTCTCAAAAAGATTTCGATAACGCTTTTCGCTTTCGATAAGCGCTTGTTGCGCTTTCTTTTGTTCCGTAATATCGCGAACGGCGCCCAATCCCGCGTATTCACCGAGATAATTAATGGGGCAGATGTCAAATTCGCAATAGCGGATATCGCCGTTTTTAGTAATTATTTTGGCTTCGTAAGTGCTGGGAACAATTTTCCCTTCGCGGCGCGACCGGGCGTATTTTTGCAGGCGGGCGCGATCTTCCGGATGAATCAAATCCCAAATCGGAAGTTGGTAAAGCTCGTCAATGGAATATTCCGAAATTTCGCTTACTCTTTTGTTAACAAATAAAAATCGATTGTCGCGGTAAATGAAAATTGAGTCGTGGCTGTGTTCGACAATTACCCGGTATTTTGCTTCGCTTTCGTTTAAAGCGTGTTGAAACCGCTTTTTATCGGTGATGTCTATTTGATGGAGTATCAAATAGAGCGGCTTTTGCTGAAAATCATAAATTACCGAACCGGAACAATCAATGTATCGCGTTCGGGTTTTATCGATAATAAATTCAAACTCGGATCGAAATCGATTTTTATCCGGCAGTTCCTTTAACCAGGAATCGAAAATGATTTGTGATTTGTAAGTCAGAAAATCTCTGAAATTTTTTCCGATCAGCGAATTTTCCGTCACTCCGGTTTGCTGATAAAACGTTTCGTTGGCGTTTACAAGAATTCCTTCCGGATTCAGAATATGAATCCAGGTATTGGCGGCTTCAAACAGAGAACGGAAAAATTCCTCGCTTTGGCGGGTTTTTCTGTGCCGCAATAAAAGAATCCAGATTAAATAGGCGATAATTAAGGTAAAAATCAGATTAAAAAAGAAAAATTTATTGCGCGTAATAGCGAGTTCGTTTTTAATGAATGTTTCCGATGGCGAAATGTGTACCTTCCAATACCGGTCTGCTATGCGGATGTTTACGGTCTTTAAATAAGCGGACGGAGTTTTAGAATGCGCGGAAATTTTACCCTTGGAATAGATCGCCTTATTATCTTTACTATGGATGAAGTAACTGAAATGTTGATTAAGATAGGCATCGTTTAAGCAATATTGAATTAAAGTATCCACTTTAAATACGGCGTTGATAAATCCTAACAATCTTTGCTTTTCAAAAACCGGAAAGTATGTTGCAAAACCTTTTCCTCCCTGCAGCAGAGATATAATCGGCGTGCTGGTGAGGCTTTTGGTTTCGATGGCTTTTTGAATGGCTAATGTTACGCCGGAGTCCGGATGAAAGTGCAGATTTTTATTCAATGCGGGCTCGTTTCCCGATTGGGGATTAATTATGCGAATAGTCCATGTGCTGTCAATCCAATTAACCGCCTGCAGACCGGGATATGTTTTCAGAAGATTGGAAACGTCAAGGCAGAATTTTTCCGGATTGTCGTTGTATTGCTCCTTCCAATTAAGGGCTAAATAATGCGCCAACGTCAATCGGGCGTTTATCCAGTTTTCCAGACGAATTCCGACCTGTTCGCCCATGACTTCCGTCAGTTCCCGTAAGTTTTGGGCGTTTTGTTCCCGATCGTGAAACCATAATAAACTTAATACCAAAGCGAGAAGAAAAAATAGTATTAGCGGCGGAATGATCGAAAGACCTCTTCGGGTAAAAATAGAAAGTGTATTGCTTCTTTTCATAAGTCTTAATCTGGATTATTGATTATCAAACATTTTCGGCTTTAAATGATGCATCTTTAACCGGCGTTTCTAAAATTAATAAAAATCGCAAAAAATGTGATGGTGTTGGCTTACTTTCTTCCTAACCGTTTCATCTTTGTTTTAATCGCTTATCCGGCGCGCCTTTGCAAGGGGAAAAATTCCGGTTGATTTACGACAAACCGCTGTTCCCGGCGAAAAGATTCCTGTAATTTCATTAAATTCGCATCCGATTAACGGGAAAATCGATAACGTCCGGCGCCGAATCAAATTCTAAAAACAGATCGTTGTGCGATATTTTGAATAAATAGTAAAGAATTAATATATTTCAACTGTTCTTGCTTACCACAAAATAAGGGGAATTCCATGAGCAAGTTTGTCGCGCTTTTTTTAATCCTGTTCGGTCTTTCTTTTACAAATACCGCGCTTGCCCGGGACGGGGATTCTTCTTCTTTTCAATGGAAAGTCGGGGAAGAGCTGGTTTACAAAGTTCGCTGGTCGCTTTTAAGATTGGGAACTGTTAAAATGCAGGTTATTGACACGGTCCGTTTGCAGGGACAGTTGCTCCGCCGCATTAAGCTGCAAATGGATTCCAATCCCGTGTTAATCTTTGTGAATATTCATAACCGATACGAATGTCTGATCGATTCATTATTCCGTCCCGTTATCTATGTTGTTAACGAAAGCGGGTCGGAAGACAAAAATTTAATGGTGTATCAGTTTGATTACGACAAACGGAAAATGATCTGGGATATTCTGGATCCTTCCGATTCTTCCAGGGTAATGGAGCATCGGGAGGCAGATTTGGAATACTATTTATATGACGGGATTTCCTTAACGTTTTTTGCGCGGGGAAATGCCCGGGAAAACAGAGAATTTAAGCTGCATTCGTTTATTTACGACCGCTCAGGTCCGGTTGATATGCGATTTAAACCGCAGAGGGAAAAAATCAAGATTCCTTCGATCGATAAAGAATTTGAAACGTTTGTGGTTGAGGGAGTTATTCATTTGAAAGGAATTGCGGGAGTGACCGGCAACTACAAGGGATGGTTTACGGCGGACGAACGCCGTATTCCTTTAAAAGCGCTGCTCAAAGTTTTTATCGGTAATGTTGTTGTGGAATTGGAAAGCTGGAAGGGATGGACTCCCTGATTTTTAAACGGATTTCGCCACCGGCGCAGACTCTGAAGAAGTCATGTTCTGTTTGTTTTCGTTCTCGTTCTCGTTTTTGTTCTTTTTATTATTATTATTGTTATTGTTGTTGTTTGGCGGTCTGCGGTGCGCCGGAATCCTTGTTTTGGGTAAAATAAGCTCGTGCGGAGCGATCATTGCGCCGGGACCTATCTCCACGTCTCCCATAATTGTTGCTTTCATTCCGATTGTCACTCCGTCACCGATTTTAACTTTTGACAGAACGAGATAGCCTCTTTGTCCGTAATGGGCGATGATCGTTGCCGAACCGCCGATGGTCACATAATTACCGATTTCGATTAATCCGGGATCGGAAATATTTGTCGTGTTTATATGAACCCCTTTGCCGACCTTCATGCCCATCATCTTGTAAAACAATACATTCAGGGGAGTGGGCGTAATAAATTCGAGAAAGGTATAGCGAACGATATAGGTAAGGGCGTTGTGGATGTACCAGGGAGCGCTTTTCAAAGAATAATAATTTCCGCGAAACGGTTTGATTTTAAACGGAATAATGAAATTGAAAAACGGAACCACGAAAACCAAACAAAAGCCGTACATAAAATAAGCGGCGATTGCGGCGCTGCTCAAGGCGCCGTAATGCAAAAAGGGCGCCCAATGCTGGGTGATTTCTTTAACCCAAAAAAAGAAATAAACGCCCGGCGTGGCTGAAATGCCCATGGCGAGAATCGAAATCAGATATAACGGTAAAAGGGCGATCCCAAAGGCTTTGTTGCGAAAACGCCGAAGAATGGTCTCCAAAAAACCGCCGATACCTTTTAAATTTGATTTGGTAGTAAGTATGTTTTCCTTATAAGCTTTACGATTTGTACTTTTCATAATCCGTTCTTTTTGTTAGTCTTCCCTGTTTTTCTTTCAAGCTAAAAATATAAATAGATTAAGTATAAAATTTTGTCTGATCTCACAAAAATTCTTTCATTTTAATAATCGGCAATGTACGTAAAAATCGGATAATTCTAAAACTAAAATTTTTGCTAACTCAGCCATTCACTAATAAGATCGTCAGGTTGACGGAAAACTTAAAAAATCGCCTAAATTAGGAAATAAATTAAAAAAAGTCGCTTAAAATTAAATATTTAACAAAATTTTGAGCTAAAGCAAAGTTTGTCTATTTTTAAAACATATCTTATATTAGGCTTTGAGATCACAGAAAGAACCGTAATTAAAAAAATAAGCGCAATGTTTTTTAACGTACTTCGAAAGCTTTAAAAGTCGGTTTTAAATTTAAGAACTATCCATTAACTCGGCAGGCGGTAAAATCATGTCCAATATGGTAAATTCATTGGAAAAGTTGGAAAAAGATAAACACAAGCAAATTATTAAATTGGTGACGCATTCGTTTTACAAGGAATTGGTGAATTACGGGGTTGACGCCACGGATATTATTAACGTTTCCACGGAGCTGTTAGATCATGTGCTGCAAAAAAAACCTTTGAACAATAACAACGGGTATTACCGGGATGATTTAAGGATCAGCGATCTGAACGACCTTTGGGAAAGCGAGAAACGGCTTTTGTTGAGGGATGTGCATATCGAACCGCTCTTTCCCGACGCCGTGCCCGTTATTTGCGACTGGTTGGAGCATCGTGAAATTTTACAGACCTTCATCCGCTTTTTTCCCAGAGATCAAAAGAAGTTGCGCCAATATCTTCTGGAAAGCGAATCGAGAACCTATTTTGCCATTAAATATTTAAACGATCATCTGGTGGGAATCATCGGGGCGGAAAATATTGACCACGAAAATAAAAAGCTGGAAATGAAGAAATTTATCGGCGCTTCCGAATTCCGCAATCGCGGAATAGGTAAATTGTCCACCTTCCTTTTTCTTTATTATGTTTTTGAAATTCTCGAATACCGAAAAATTTACATCCATTCATTGGATACAAACATCAAGAATATTAATCTGAATACAAAATTTGGCTTTGAATTGGAAGGAATCCTCTATTCCGAAGTTATTATTAATGATCAACCCCGCGATGTAGTACGAATGGGTTTGTTAAAAGAAAAATGGCATTCCTTTTTTGAAAACGGCACGGAGGATGATCGATAGGCGGGGGATTTTAAATTCATAACCAGGACAAGCAGCTATAATCCGGGAGAAAGATTGTTAATAGTTATTTGTTATTGAGCCGTAATGCGTGATGCGTGATGAGTGACAAAGTAACAAAGTAACAAAGTAACAAAGTTACAGAGTAACAGGGTAGCTCCCTTCGACAGGCTCAGGGAGCGGAGAGTAACCAGTAACCCTTACACGCTTAACCCTTACACCCTTAACAAATTGACGCCAAGCCCGTAAATATCCTTAACCGCGCCAGCAGTTTTTCTACTTTCCCCAAAGTAAACAATCGATTAAAAATCCGCTTCGTCCCTTGATGAACGTTTAAAGTTTCCCTATTTTTAACAATCGTTGCCGTTGCAAACGCAACAAAGGGGAAAAACGAACGTATTTAAGTGGTTATCGGTTAAATGAATTTTACGCGCTGCGGTGTGGGATTGACGACATGTTTTCCCGGGTCGGAACTTTATTCAATTCTGACTTCGAACGGCGCTTATCTTTTGTGAGACGAATATTTTTTATTTTTAATAGAGCTGGAGCAAGGAATGCAAAAATTACTTAGCGTAGCGCTACTGATTGTTTTAATCATTACTCTTTCGGGTTGTGTAAAATCGGAGAAGGAACCGCCGTTAATTCCTGTGGAAGATTTTTTCAGGAATCCTCTTAAAACCAATTTCAAACTTTCTCCGAACGGCGATCATATTGCCTTTCTTCAACCGTGGAAAAACCGGATGAATATCTATGTCCAGACGGTGGAGCAGCAGAATGCCCTGCGGCTCACGCAATCCAAAGAACGCGACATCCGTTATTTTGACTGGGCTAACGACAATCGTATTGTTTTTGTGCAGGATCGGAACGGCGATGAAAATTACAAACTTTACGGCGTGGATATTGACGGTAAAAATCTTAAAGTGCTTACCCCGTTTGAAAATACCCGCGTAGTCCTGATTGACGCTTTGGAAGACAATCCTCAGGAGATGTTAATCGGACTGAATCGCCGCAATCCCGAAATATTTGATGTTTATCGCATCAATATCGATACCGGCGATCTGAAGATGATCGCCAAAAATCCGGGGAATATTTCCGATTGGTTTACGGACTGGAACGGCTGTTTGCGGCTGGCAATCAGCACGGATGGGGTGAACGAGAGTCTGCTTTATCGTAAAAGCGAAAAAGATTCGTTCCGCGCTGTCATTACCACGAATTTCAGAGAAATTTTGTACCCTCTGTATTTTTTGTTCGACGAACCCGACGTGATTTACGCCGCGTCGAATCTGCATCGCGACAAGGCGGTCATCGTTAAATTCGATTTGAACGAAGCCCGGGAAACGGAAGTGATTTATCAGCATCCCGAGGTTGATGTTTTTAAACTTTTGGTTTCCAAGAAGCGTAAAGTTCCCACGGGCGTTGTTTATGTGACCGATAAACCCCGCTATCATTTTTTTGACCAAGAACGTAAAAAACTGCAAAAAATTCTTCGCAAAAAGCTGCCTCAATATGAAGTTTCGGTTGAAAACATGAGCCGCGACGAGACCAAAGTTCTGGTAAAGACTTACAACGACAAGACCCGCGGTTCTTATTATTACTTTGACAGGAAGACGGGCGAATTTTTTAAATTGGCTGATCTCAGTCCGTGGCTAAAAGAAAAATATTTGGCGGACATGCGACCCATCCGTTACAAGAGCAGAGACGGATTGGTAATCAACGGCTATTTAACATTGCCAAAATCAGCCGGAGAGCAAAAATTGCCTTTGGTCGTTCATCCGCACGGCGGTCCGTGGTCGAGGGATGTCTGGAAATTTGATCCCGAAGTTCAGTTTTTAGCCAATCGCGGTTACGCTGTCCTTCAGATGAATTATCGCGGATCGACCGGATACGGCAGGCAGTTTTGGGAATTGGGATTTAAACAATGGGGAAGAAAAATTCAGGACGATATCACCGACGGCGTGTTATGGCTGATTAGCCGGGGTAGGGTGGATTCCAGCAGAGTCGGTATTTTCGGCGCTTCTTTCGGCGGATATGCCGCTTTGGCGGGCTTGGCGTTTACGCCCGAATTATATGCCTGCGGAGTGGATTACGTTGGCGTCTCCAATTTATTTACCTTTCTGGAATCTATTCCCGCTTATTGGAGACCCTATCGGGAGATGCTCTATGAAATGGTCGGTCATCCCGAAAAGGACAAAAAATTACTGGAACAAACTTCTCCCGCACTGCACGCAGACAAGATCAGAGCTCCGTTGCTCATTGCCCAGGGAGCTAACGATCCGCGGGTTAATAAGGCGGAATCGGATCAGATGGTAAAAGCTCTTAAAGAACGCGGCGTTGAAGTTGTTTACATCGTAAAGCAAGACGAAGGACACGGCTTTCAAAAAGAAGAGAATCGGATTGAATTTTACAAAGCGGTGGAACAGTTTTTGGCGAAATATCTTGGCGGCAGGGCAATGAGTAAAAAAGAATAGACGTGGGGGGTACAGGTTGCCATGTTCCTTGTCACGGAATTCGTTAAGGGTGTAAGGGTTAAGGGTGTAAGGGTTAAGCGGCATCTCCGACGTCTGGTTACCGGTAGCTGGTCACTCTCCGCTCCCTGAGCCTGTCGAAGGGAGCTACTCTGTTACTCTGTTACTCTGTTACTTTGTAACTTTGTCACTTTGCAACTCATCACGCATTACGCATCACGCGTTACGTTTTTGTCTGTCAAGGGACATTGGTGATCAGTGCTTGTGGCGGTTGCGGAAAAACTCCAATCCCGCCATAAGCAGCCCTCCGAAAAAGAATCCTTCAATTGAGCTGAGTATCAGTTTGGATAACAGTCCGAAATGTCCTTCGCCGATCAATGATGCTAACGGTTCGAATTTAATTTCGGCGTTGGCAAAAGAGCGGGTAATAGCCGCAATGCTTCCGCTGAATAAATTTCCTTTAAAAAGCGAGAGTGTAATGGCGCCCAGGGTGGCTGCAAAGGCTGCCGTGATAATTTTTGGCAGAATTTTTTGAGGATAAAGTTGCTCCGCAATAGTCATTCCCAGCGAAAGACAGAACCCGAGAATAGCGCCTTCCAAAGCTCCGGTGATGTCAATAAGTTCCTGCCCGAAAAGAGCCCGCAGGATGTCAACTCCTATTAAGTTAATAATTCCGCCGATCAGCATTCCGCCCAGGGTTCCGCCGACCACGGTCCACCATTGACTGTGGCGGTAGGTAACATGGCGCATCAGAACAATGCCGCTGCTTATTCCGAGTCCGGCAAAAAAAGTAGCCAGAGCGCCGAGCGAAATGAGCACCAGCAGATAGGTTATGGTCTCGAAAGATTGCGCGTGTCGTACAAACGCCAGCAGTCCGGCTAATAAAGAACCCACCAGAAGTCCGGAAAGAGTAGCGCCCATGGTGGCGCCGCTTATCTCGCGCGTAATCTGCCGGCGGTTGCGGTAGATCCGTACCCAGATTAATCCTGTAACCACCAGCAGGGCGATCAGCAGCGGTAATTTGCGCAGGTAAACAAGAGTAATATCATAATCGCGTACAAACGAAAGACTGATGGCTCTGCGGATTAATCCGGCTTTTTTGTGGTTTTTTCCGTGCGCCAATTTTGCCTGACCCTTTAGTCCCGAGTTCTTTAGAAAAACGATGCTTGCCGCTTTCCTGACGTTCAGGTCTTCATCCCATAAAGCCCGTTCGGTTAATAATTCCATTACTTTGGGATCTTTGACATTCAGACAGGACTCAATGGTGCACATTCTCACGCCGGGATCGTTGGCTTTAATGGTTTTTTCGATGATCTCGGGCAGGTCCGGAATCATCCCCTTTAGCCATTTCGGTAAAATATACCGGCGGTACAACATGCTTGTGGCGATAAAGCGCGCTTCCTGATGGGAAAGATCGAGATGATTCTCAAAGGGCAGTAAAATCTGAATTGCGTCTTCGTCCAGCAACAATCCGTGATGGTGATAATTATCCATGGCGCGTTTAATCATAGCCTGAGCGCGCCGGATATTCTGCTCCTCATCGGATATCCATTCGCGAATTCTGGGGATTAAAAAGTCGTGACTCAACTCAGCCCAATTTTTACCCTCCTGCCGACCCAGACGGACAAGACGCGCGTCGGAGAGTTCGTTTAACAGCTTTTTAATTTTGGAAGGACTTGTTTGCTCGTCCGATAAGCGATCGACCAGATCATCGACGGGTAGCACGAGTCTTTTTGATTCGATTGTAATAAGCGATTTAAGGATGCTTCTCACCAGGTCCAGCTCCCGCCCGTCGAAGCGGTGCAGTACGCGATCCATGTAACTTTCGAGAATGCGGGACGCTCCGCCCAAAAGGCGATAGTGTTCTCCGGTAATTCCCGCCTGAGGATCCCGGGAATCGTAAAGAACATCACACACAATCTGAAGCTGCGGCGGATCGATATCTTCTTTCCCGTTCGACAGATCGAGCAGAATCTCTTTAGCCAGCTCTTCTTCAAAAGGGCAGCGCACAGCCTGCGCAGGTTCCAGGATGGCGCGGATGGCTTGCTTGTTCGATAATTTCAACAGGCGGTATTCGTGATGAAAGATTTCCGGAATGACCGGTTTAAAAAAACTCATTTCCGCTAAAAGGTCTTCTCTCAAAACAAAAACAAGGCGAAAAGAAGATTGCTCTGTTTTGAACATTTCGGTCAGATAGCTTAAAAAAGTATTTCTGTGCTCGTCGTTCAGGAGCAGGAAAAAATCTTCGAATTGATCAAAAAAGAAGATAAATAATCGATTGGGATATTGTTCCTTTAATTTTTGCAGAATATTTTTCAGAGCCGAAGGCGATTTTGAAATGTGCCGCGCGGGCAAAAAGGGCAGCAGCGATTCGAGCATTTGTTCGATCGGATCGAGAAAGCTGCGGATGATAAAGGTTTGATGTCCGAGTTCTTTTAGCGATGGAATTACCCCGGCGCGTATCAAAGAACTTTTGCCCACGCCCGATCGCCCGTGCAAAATAAAACTGCGATGAGCAAGAATTTTTGATCGCAGAATTTCGATTTCATGTTCGCGACCGAAAAAAAGCTGCCTGTCCTCTTCGGTGAAATAATCGAGAAATTTGTAGGGACGGATGGGAGAAGGCGCGCTGATCGAACGTCCCATTCTATCGTGAAGAACCGGAAATACATCGGCAATAAAGATGTAACCGTGTTTTGCCACCGTTTTAATAAAACGCGGATTGTGGGCATCGTCGCCCAAACTTTTACGAATATCTTTAATGCATTGACTGAGCGCCGAATCGGTTACTATGGTGTCTTGCCATACTTTATCGAAAATCGCCTGCTTGGAGGTCAATTGATGATGATTTTCGACAAGTAAAGTCAGCACATCAAAATACTTCGAATTGAGCGGAATTACCTGTTCGCCGGATTTTAGCTGGCGGTTTTTTAAATCGATTTCAAAATTGCCAAAGCGAAAGCCAATAACCTGTTCTTTCATAATCCACTTTATAAATTTCTCACAATTCTCTCATGCATCATTCTGCAACATTTCATATATATACGAATCGATGGTCAATCCACAGTTACACTTAGACGTAAAGTTAAAAAATACTTTGATTTTTAACAAATTCAAAATAATCCGGGGATGAAAGAATGAATAATCATTTCAAACTGAATCATGCGGCGGAGTACGACGAAGAATTATTGCACGTGGCGATTATCATGGACGGCAACGGGCGCTGGGCGCAACAACGCGGTAAACCGCGGTTCTGGGGTCATCGACAGGGAGCGGAGACGGCTAAAAAGATTATCGAAGCCGCGCCGAAATACGGAATTTCAACTTTAACTCTGTACGCTTTTTCTTCGGATAACTGGAAACGTCCGCGTCAGGAAGTGAGTATGCTGATGCAGTTGCTGCAAAGCAAATTACAAACCGAGGTGAGAACGAGTATTGAAAACGGCGTCCGGATCAGTTTTATCGGAAGGAGAGACCGGCTGGATTCAAGATTGGTGGCGCAGATGGAAAAAGCGGAAGCGGATACCTCTTTCGGACAAAATCTGCATCTGCGTCTGGCTATTGATTATTCAGCCAGAGACGCGATGCTTAAAGCCGCTCAATTAGCCGCCAACGAAGAAGATTTGACCAGAGAAAAATTTTCCGAATATCTGGCGCAGGCAATGAATTGTTCGGAGATTTCACCGGACGTGGATTTATTGATCAGAACCGGCGGCGAGCAGCGTTTAAGCGATTTTTTACTGTGGGAATGCGCTTACGCCGAACTGTATTTTACCAATGTCATGTGGCCCGACTTCAACGAAGAAGAACTGGCAAGAGCGGTTGAAACATTTCATTCCCGCGAACGTCGGTTTGGCGCCGTTCCCCAGGCACGGGTTTCGGTAGTCTAAAATTAAATTCCTCCTTTTTGAAGCGACTTCTTTCCGTTATTTGCTCTCCGCTTAGTTTAAAAGAAAATAAAGGGCTTTGTGTTAAAATATAATTCACAAAGTTCGCAACGGAGGCGCAAAGGACACAAAGAAAAATAAGACGATCGAAATTGAAAAGAAAACAAATTCTCTGATCTGATTACTAAAAATCCGAAGGAATAACCTCCGCGCTCTCTGCGACCTGGCAGTAAAAGATAATCACGGAATCGAACACAATTACCGCTTAATATTCGATTTTTCCTTGTCGGTAAAATATCAACCGAAGGTTAAACGCCCGCCTTAATGCCGCTTATCTGTTTGAAAATAGAAAAGAATTCCCTTCTCGGTTTTTATTTTCTGTCCTCCGATCATTCGTTTACAGATCGTACAAGTGGTCGTCAATTTTCGGTTTTTTCTTTTTCGTTCGTATGCGGTTAAAATTTTTCAACAAAAGGGGATCTTCGTTTTCGATAAGATCGCCCAATTCTTCTTCAATCTGTTCGGGGTCTTCGCCTTTTTCCATCCTGCGGATCGCTTCTTCCATTCCTTCGCCGAAATTGATGCCCGCTTCTCTGGCAAACTTTCGCATCAACGAAGCCATTTGTCTGGGATTGTTCTCATCGATGTTTTCCGCTTCGTTGGCAAGCGATTCCAGTACTCGTTCCATCCTTTGCTCGTCGATACCGGCAAATTCATCGTCCGTGTCCGAATCTTTGCGTTCGCCGGAGATGGTGGCAAAAAGCGAAACCCGGCGTTCCAGTTCAACGGTTTTGCAAGCCGGACAGAGAGGCACTTTTTCGGTGTTCACGGTTCGGCTGAAAAATTTGTAGATTGTGTTGCATTGCGAACAATAAAATTCGTAAATCGGCATCCTGATTTCTCCCTTTTGTTTTTTGTAATAAAATAACTAATTTTTGGATGTCAGGAAAGAGTTGAGGTTACGATGCGGAAAATGAATGAGAACGAATTTTTGAAAATTATCGGACAATTCGCAAGGCTGAAAAATGCGGCTATCGATGCAAGCTCGATGATCTATTTGCAGCGGCTTGATTTGCTCGATCTTGTTTCTTCCGTCTTAAAATTGTTTACGACCCGCGATGTTCTCGACGAAACGGGCTTTGATTCTCTTCCGATTACGATCGTTCGGGAAGGAATAAATTCAAAACAAACGCCCGACGATCAACTGTTTAATCTCGCCCGAAAATTGAATTGCGCGCTGATTTCCGAAGACCGAAAGATATTAAAAAAAGCGCGGAATGCCGGAATTGACCATTTTAATACCTTAATGATTTTGATTTTTCTGTTCCGCAAAAATTACCTGACAGAAGAAGAATTGCAATCAAAGGCAAACGCGCTGCACTTATTTGCCAGATATGACAGGCAAATACGCGAGTACGGCGAAGATTTGATCGCAAGAATTATGAATGCGTAAAAAGTCGCTTTACACTTTTATTAGCGATGATTGCAAAGAGCCTTCCTGAAAACCGTTATAAATTCCAAACTCGTCCTCCTTTTAAAGGGCGACGACAAATTTCGGACAAACAATAGATATTTACCGAGGGGGATATTCACCACGAATTTTTTAATCCGTAAATTTGCGGCAAAAACGCTGCGGCACTAAATCGTTATCGCCGCCGATTAGTCTTTTCCCGAAAAGATTGCCGTTAATCGGGCGCATCCTCACATCCGTAAGATGAACAACAAATATTCGCTGCACTCAAGAAAAAATATTTAATACCGATCACTTAGTTGTAAAGCAAAAAATATGTAGCGTAATATGTACATGTAAAAATTGATATTAAATCAAATTCAAAATACAGAGCAAAAATAATGCGCCTTGTAAAATTATTAAGGAGGATATATTTAATAGCATTGTATAATGTTATTTTAGTTTGAGTAATAGTAATAATAGGGTGACCTATGTCTATGAAAAAAACATTTGCATTAACCCCCGGAGATCATCTTTGTCTCATTTACAATGATGAAAAGGCGCATCAAAACATTATTACACAGTATATTTTAGACGGCATCAAAAAAAACCAAAAAATAATTTATATTCATGATTCTCACACCCGGAATACAATTCTCAATTATCTTAACTTGAATGAATCAGACTCTGAAAAATCTCTTCAACAAGGGCAATGTGTGTTTTTAAGCAGCGAAGAAGCCTATCTTAAAAAGGGTGTGTTTGATCCCCACAGAATGATTGAATTGTTGAAAGAAGAAACCCAAAAGGCGCTTTCCGAAGGGTTTTCGGGTTTGCGGGTGACGGGGGAGATGTCGTGGGCTTTGCGGGACGCGCCCGGTTCGGAACGGTTGGTCGAATACGAATCGCGATTAAACGAATTTTTTCCGGGTAGTCAATGTATCGGACTCTGTCAGTACGATCGAAAACAATTTGATCCTTTGTTATTGTTACAAATTTTAAAAACACATCCCTGGGTTATGATTGATGATCAGATTTATGATAATTTTTATTTTGTGCCTCACGAAGATTTTGAGAGCGGGAATCAGGCTCAAAAAGAGTTGAACCGCCTGATAGATAATTTAATCAAAAAAGAACCCGATGAAATGCAAATGTTCGGGAGCGCCCGTAAAACCGGAAAAATAAAAGACGAACCGCAACTGCTTCTCGAATCAAACCTGGCAATGATCTGTTTTGCCGATGTAAACGGTCGAATTGTCCGCGTTAATCAACGTTTTGCGGATGTGTTCGGGAAAACGAAAGAGGAACTGGAAGGAAAACTTTTAAAAGAGGTTTATTCAAATTTTAACAAAAAAGCATTGCAGGATGTACAGGAAATCATTCGGACGGGAAAACCGAAATTTCAATTTATCGAAAAGTATGATACTCCCCAAGGTTCCCGTTGGTATATTACGGATAAAATGCCCGTAAAAGACGCCGACGGCTCGGTAAGCGGCGTACTGATGTTTGCTCAGGACATTACCGAACAAAAAAGCGCCGAAAAAAATCTGAAAAATGAAAGATATCTTTTTCAGACCTTAATCGATCAATTGCCGGATAAAATATTTTTTAAAGATGAAAAGCACAGGTTCATCCGCGTAAACAAAGCCAAAGCCGACGAACAAAACACAACTCCCGAAGCAATGATCGGCAAAACCGATTTTGACTTTTTCCCTCCGGAAATCGCAAAAGAGACCGTGGCAGACGACGAGCGCGTATTCAGAACCGGCAAACCGATTATTGACAAAGAAGAGCGGATTTTTGTCCGCGGGCGGGAACAATGGGCTTCCGTGACAAAACTGCCGTTCTATGATTCCGACGGTAAAATAATCGGAACAATAGGTATTTACAGGGATATTACTCAGCAAAAGCAGGATAAAATTCGTATTAACCATCTTAACCGTGTTTTACGCGCCATACGAAATGTAAATCAACTGATCACACAGGAAAAAGTCAGAGACAGATTAATTCAGAAATCGTGCGATTTGTTAACCGAAACCAGGGGGTATTCCAGCGCGTGGATCATCTTAATAAATAAAGATTACAAAATTATTAGCTCTGCCGAATCGGGGTTGGGAAATACGTTTCAGAAGCTTTTGACTAAGTTTGAAAAGAGAGATTTGAACGAATGTTCGGTTCGCGCGCTTAAACAACAGGAGATCGTTTTATTAGAGCCGAATAAAAAAACGTGTGCCCGTTGTCCCTTATGGGGCAGGGAGCCTGAAAACAGAGAAATGACGATCCGTCTTGAATATGAAGGAGAGATTTTTGGCATATTCTCGGTTTCGATACATGAAAATCTTTCTCTTGATCCCGATGAGCATTTATTATTCAAAGAAATTGCCGGAGATTTAAGCTTTGCGCTTCATTCTATTGAGGAAGAAGAAAAACGAAAGGCGATGGAGAAAAAACTGAAAGAGAGTAATCAACGCTATTTCGCTTTGTTTGAATTTGCAAACGACGCCATATTTTTGATGGATAAAACCAAATTTCTGGAATGCAATAAAAAAACCCTCGATATATTCGGTTGTGAAGTTCCGGATGATATTATCGGGCATTCTCCGTGGGAATTTTCTCCTGAAATGCAGCCGGACGGCACAACCTCCCGCGAAAAAGCCCTTGGGTACATTAAGGCGGCATGGAACGGAAATCCGCAGCGGTTTTACTGGCAGCACATCCGAAAAAACGGCACTCCCTTCGATGCGGAGGTATCGCTGAATCGTCTTGAACTTAACGGGCAGTCGTATTTGCAGGCAATAGTCAGAGATATCAGCGAACAAAAGCGCGCCGAAAACGCCTTAAAAGAGAGCGAACGGAAATTGCGCACCTTGATGAGTAATCTTCCGGGAATGGCTTACCGGTGTAAAAACGACCCGAACTGGACGATGGAATTTGTCTCGGAAGGGTGTACCGCTTTAACGGGTTATTCGCCCGAAGAATTAATTAACAACAACAAACTTTCTTACAACGATATTATTATGCCGGAAGACCGTAAATACGTTTACGAAGAGGTTCGGAAAGCGCTGAATGAAAGAAGATCGTTTACTTTAACCTACAGGATGATTACCAAATCCGGTGAAATCCGCTGGGCTTGGGAGCAAGGACGGGGCGTGTTTGACGAAAACGGAAAGCTGATAGCCCTTGAGGGATTTGTCGCGGATATTACAATGCGTAAGTTAGCCGTTGAGGCGCTGACAAAAAGCGAAGAGAAATTCCGTACCATTTTTGACAATGCCGGCGACGCCATTTTTATTCATGATTTGAACGGAGAGCTATTCGATGTAAACAATATTGCCTGTGAATTATGCGGCTGCGACAAAGAAGTGCTTTTAAAGAAAAACTTTTATGAATTTGAATCGTCGGAAAAACAAAAACATATAACGGATCAAAAGAACGAGCTGCTGGAAAAGAAACGCATAATATTCGAAACAAATTTTGTAAAATGCGACGGTTTCGAAATGCCGGTGGAGATCAGCAGCAAAATTATTCAATTTGAAGGCAAACAGTTGGTCTTGAGTATTGTTCGTGACATTACAAAGCGTAAAAAGCTGGAAGAACAGTTTTTTCAGGCGCAAAAAATGGAATCCATCGGTAAACTGGCTGGCGGCGTGGCTCATGATTTTAACAATATTCTGACCGTAATTCAGGGCTATTCGGAATTGTTGCTAAGCGCGTCGAATCCTGATGAAAGATTTTTCGAGAAAATTAAACAGATAAAAAAAGCGGCGGAACGCGGGAGCAAACTGACCAACAAGCTTCTGATCTTTAGTCGCAAGCAGGTGTTTAAAACTCAGGTTTTTCAGCTTAATGATGTTCTGAAAGATATTAAACCCATGTTAACCCGATTAATCGGAGAAGACGTTGAAATTATCATAATCCCCGGCGACGGGATAAAACCCGTGAATGCGGACAGAAGTCAAATTGAACAGGCGATTATCAATCTTGCCGTGAATGCCCGCGACGCCATGCCTAAGGGAGGCAGATTGATCCTCGAGACGCGGCAGGTTGTTATCGATAAATCCTTTGTCAAGATGCATCCCGAAATTAAACCGGGAAATTATTGCCTGCTTACCGTCAGCGATACGGGAATAGGAATGGATAAAAAGGTAAGGAGCAGAATTTTTGAGCCCTTCTTTACAACCAAAGAAAGAGGAAAAGGAACGGGCTTGGGTCTTTCGATGGTTTACGGAGTGATAAAGCAGACCGGCGGATATATTTATGTTTACAGCGAGTTGAAAAAGGGCACGACTTTTAATATCTATCTCCCGTCAATCGAAGAACAGGTCAGCGGACCCGTAAAAGAAGTCAAAGAAATTCCTCACCCGAAAGGGAGCGAGACCATTCTGTTGGTTGAAGACGACGATATGGTGCGCAATCTTGTGGTAACAATTATGAAAGCCCACGGTTATCAGGTTTTGGAGGCGCGCAACGGCTTTGAAGGGCTGCAAATCTTTGAAAATAAGACGGAACACATTAATCTGGTCATAACCGATGTTGTGATGCCGGGAATGAACGGCGGAGAACTTTATCAAAAAATTTTAAAAATTCGTCCCGATATCAAAATAATATTCATATCGGGATATATGGAAAATGTTATTGCGCAGCACGGCGTTTTGGATGAAGGAGTGCCTCTGTTGCATAAACCGTTTACGCCAGCCGAACTGTTGAAAAAGATACGAACGGTTCTGGACAAAAAAGAGTGACAGAGTAACAAAGTAACAAAGTAACAAAGTAACAAAGTGACGAGTGACAGGGTCGTGAAGGGGGATGAGTAAGACAAAAGATTATCAGAAAGCAGAAAGCAGAAAGCCGTGATCACAAGCTACCGTGTTAAGGAATTTGAAGAGGTTCGCTTAACCCTTAACTCTTAACCCTTAACCCTTAACGAATATGTGACCAGCGACCAGAAGCCAGTAACT
>JAADIP010000086.1 GCA_013151275.1 Calditrichota bacterium
ATCTTTGGCAAGAGCGCTCATGCGGCAGAAATAAGTTCCGCTGGGCACATCCATGCCGGAAGCATCTTTCCCGTTCCAGGTGATATTAAATACCCCGGCGGATTGTTTTTCATTGACCAGGGTGATTACTTCCCGACCCAGTAGATTGTAAATTTTAATCGTTACCCGAGAGGCTTGTGGCAATTGATAGCTGATGTGTGTTTCCGGATTGAAGGGGTTGGGGTAGTTTTGATGTAGAGCATACGAATTTGGGATGTTATTATTCTTATCAGGCGTACTGACCATTTTAGGTAAATCATTATTAGCCAGTACCATTACTGCCCGGGCAAACTTCCAGGCGTTTTTAAAATGCCAGACGGCGGATTCGTATTTAGCATATTTACGAAGGGTATCCGCCTTAGCCATTTGTTCGTCTGCTCTGGTAAGTAATGAATCTGTTATCTTTTTTGATATTGGATTTAAAACCGAAACATTTTTTGCTTCATAAATTGCGATTTTAGTAATAAAAGCGTCGGTCGAGGTAAGTCTGTTTGGTATTTTGCCAAAAGATACCGGGGTTGTTTCGCTGATTGCTCTTAATTTTCCGGTCGCTGATGAAGTGTAGTCAAATACTTGTTCACCGTAATACGGATTTAGATGCAAATCATCGCTCCAATACTTTTTATCAAGGCTGTTTGTAATATCTTTAATAGCGCTGTCAATTAATCCGTCAATTATGGCGTTACCGGTTTTTTTATCTTCAAGTTTGTTTTTAAGTTTATCTTTTCGCTCTTTTGGCGTCGCTGTTTTAATGAATAAAACGTGCCGAAACGGATTATCAAAAATCAATCGATTATCTCCTTTACCAACCACTATTGTTTCGGTGAAATTATAAATTGAATCGTGGGAACCGTACCAACCCATATTCAGATGAACCTGAAATTTATTTGTCGTTTTTTCCCATTGATATCCGTCGATGACTACTGCATGACCCAAAACACTGCCGTCGTTATCGCCTTTGCTTTCAATACTATTTTTATTTTTGGGATAACCTTCTATATATAACAGAGGCGGTCTGTAATGATCAATTTCATAAATTATTTTGTTAATCAGGTCTGCAACGGCAGGATCGTTATTATTCGTAATATCATCGACATGAATTATTTCACTTTGGTCGGTATGATAAAAATGATTTTTCACGCCGTTCAATCTTGAAAGTGATTTACCCCTATATCCTTCAGGAAATTGTTTCCCGATTATAAGTGCAACATCATAAAGAAAAGTACTAACCATATCTTTCTCCGCATCCATGGAGTTCCTTCCTAATTTGTCAATGATATTTGACCAAACATATTGGTGGTCATCTAAATTTGTACTCACAAAAATTGTATCTCCGTTTTTATTTACTGAATTGGTTTTATACCGGATACGTCCGTGTGATTGCAATTCATGGTACCTGAGTATTTGACCAATGGCAACGGTCCAGCAACCAAGTCTGCAATGAACATCATAGATGAACAGTTTATTTTTTCTGTAAACATGTATTGTATCGGGAGGAGTTTTTAAGCTGTATAGATCATAATATTTATCGTTCTGTTTGTCATAATACCGCCCTGTCTGTCCCCACTGCGAACTAAGCAGGTAGGTTCCCTCAATATATCCTGAACCGCCGTTGTTAGGCAGATCGCCTGCTATTGCTGATAAATAATTATCGGATTTTTCTATCCCAATAAAAATGCTAATTATTATCAGCAGAGCGAATAAAATAGCAAAGGGTTTAAAAATTCTCTTCATTTTTCTTCCCTCCTGTTTTTTATTATTTCTGCCTAATGGGGAATTATTCCAAGTATTATAAGATTCCCCCCGGCGCACCTAAAACTCGGTTGCGCCATTTGACGTCATTGTCATTGATATTTTCCTCAGCCAAAGCCCAGGCGAAATGATCTCCTTGCCGGGACTCATCTGCGTTCGCGGAGCGCCTGTTTTGTGAAAAATATCATAATTATAGCGTCAGAACACGACTTCCGAATAATGTGAACCATACAGGATGCTCACTGTATTTCGGTATTTTTTCCGTTAAATTCCCTTGCCGGGCGAATAGAAGAAAAGATCCGGGTTGAAATTCCCGTAAAGATGTCATCCATAGACGAAGTATATAAGAATTGATTATTCGGGAGGAGTCGGTCTTTTATTTATGCAATGACCGGAAATGTTGTTGCAACACCTACCGGAAAAATGAGTAAACTTCCTCCCGTAAGTTTTTTAGAAATAGTAAGATAACCTTGCGGCTGCCTTTTTCACACCAGCGAAGCTGACAAATGATAAGCATGAAATTCCGGATTACCGCAGGCGGAACACTCTGAGTAGTCGATGTCTTTGGGGAAAGTACTGTTTAATAAAGCTGTTGTTTTATGCGTTTTTCAATATTCAACAAATCAAAAAACCGGTTTAAGCCAAAACGTTTATTCCGTTTAGATGATAAGCGTATGAGAAGATATTATTAATAAGATTCAGAGATCATTACAAGACGAGGGCGGCTGTTTATTTTGCTTTTTCTATATGACACCTCCTCAGTTAGACGCACATATTGGGAATATAGTAAATAATTTCCGGAAAACAACAAAAAGTTTATTTCTGTTGTAATACAATTATTCGAGAAGGCATTGCATATAACAGAACCTTTGTAAATTGAAAAAAATGAAGTCAACGAAGAGGAGAAAAAGTTTGGAGAGAATATTGATTTTAAACGAGGTTTAAGATTTTGTTACGAGAATCCGAGGCAGGAATTAAGGGAGAATACAAATTTCGTGGTACAATAAAGAAGACCCGGAGACATTCGGGTTTTTTGAAAATGAGTGTCATCTTCATTGCAGAACGCCAGGGATTTTAGAGAGCACGGCGGAGAAGTTGTCGGAAGTTAGGGACGTCGGTTGTGACATGTCACGAACATTTTAAAAGTAATAGGAGAGAATATGGCTGAGGTTGAGATAAAGAAAATAAACGATGGGGGTGATAAGGTAAGAAAACAAAGAAGCAAAAAATCCCCTTTTAAAGGAGACGAATTCCTTTTTCAGAACAATAGGAATTTAACAAAAAAGCAGCGCGGGAAACGAAAGGAATATCCGTGTCGGGATTAAACCTAAAGACAGTAAGAGCGCTGCAATAAGAGAGAATTTTCTGGCAAGTTACAATGCAAAACGAAATCGGGTTTTGAGGGCTTATTAAAGAAATGGGGTTTTCGGGTAAATCACTGGCGATCAGAACCGATAAAAGAGTGTGCAAAGACAATCAGAAATCATTGGGACGGAATGGTAGAACGGAAGGAATTTATTATAACGAATGTTGCTTTTTAGAGGGTTTGAATTCAATAATACAAACTTTTAAAGCAAAGGCAGGGGGAATAAAACTTTTAAAAATTACGGATTATCCTGCCGCCGGTAAATTGGATTTCAATAAAATATTTACAATGGGGATAATGAAAAGTATTTGTCCGCACAAAACTCAGAATAACCATAAATGAGTCCACTCTAAAAACCGAGTTCTGTCATTTCTAACGTAAAGAGAAATCTTATAATTCCAACAGAAACAAAAGATTTCTCGTCGCTACGCTGCTCGAAATGAAGAACCTTTTCAGAATGGACTCAAATATAAATTAAAAACTATTTACAGAAAAAACTACGATATCTCGGTTTGATTTTGAGAGTGGTTTGGTGTCTTCATAGTAGCGTTTTTTAACGGAGAAGTCGTATATAAAATGAGGCGGAAAGCGGATATTTACACTATCTGATGTGCGGGTCAGGGGGTAGGGGAGGCAGCACTTGACCTCCGGCAAAAGGATCATCGAACCAACCATCCTGATCTTCATTGGCAAAGCACCTTGCAGGATCACGATTTGTCTCGCTTAAGCAGCCGATAATACCGCCGATTTCAATATGCTTGATAACTTTCTGTTTACATCGGGAAATCCAGTATTTCTCGAAGAGCACGGGAAGACCGGACTTCAAAAGCAAACACATACCTTTGTCAACTACCATAGAGCCAAGTTCTGCGGCATCCATCAAAATCGCTTGTTGTGCCAGAAAGCTGCGAGCGAAAGACGGATGATTTTTAAGAATATCAGCCCATTCTGAAGCTAATTTCTTTTTGTCAATCTTACTCATTTAACTTTTCCTCCTTAATTTATGGATGTCATCAATTTATTTAAACGACAGGCTTAACCACTAAACCTCGCAGTCAGCAAAATAACTCAAAAACAGCGCGAGGAATCCGAAAAAAAGATTCGCCGCCGAGTCCGACACAGGTATTAAATATCGGAGCTCGTGTTATCACAATTCGGCGGTCATTTTTTACGCCAAAATTAATGAGCAAATCGTAGGTTCACTGATAATAGATTGCCTGCGCTGAGAGAACATACTTCAACGGCTAATTGACACTAATCGCACACCCGATGATTTTTCCTGTTAATTCAGAATATTCGTATTTTTGTAAATCATTGTCAGAACCGCAGATTTATGCGATTAATCTGATTGCGCTGATTTTTTAATACTTGCGGTGTTTCCAATTTATTCCATTTAATCAGACGAATCAGCGGTTCACACTTTTTGCTGCCTATCTCCTAAATCTTGCAGTTAGTAAAACAGCTCAAAAACAGCACGAGGAAGCAGAAAAAACAGATTCGCCGCCGAGCTTGACACAGGCATCAAATATCGGAGCTCGGGTTATCGTAATTTGCCGGTCTGTTTTTGCATACGCTCTATGTTTAATATCTTATTTTGTTAGAGCTACTATAGTTTGATTTAATATAAACCATATAAT
>JAADIP010000209.1 GCA_013151275.1 Calditrichota bacterium
TACGCATTACGCATTACGCATTACGATAAATAGAGAAACCGCTTAACCCTTAACCCTTAACCCTTAACCCTTAACCCTTAACCAATATGTGACCGGTGGACTGAGGAAGAAAATCATAAATCGTCAATCGTAAATCATAAATCATAATTCTATGTCCTTCAGCGCTTCCGAGACGCTTCCCCGTCTGAAAAATAATTTGAAACCCATCTCCTTCAACCGGTCGCGTCTGCGTTTGGCGATATTTTGCGATAACAGCGCCTGGCAATCCGCCGTCTCTTCGTAAACATCCGCCGTTTTTGAATCCCCCGTTACCAATCGGCGTTTATTTTCCCGCCGTTCTTCAAACATAAAACCCTGTCTCCGGCTAAAACGGTAAATGTCAAAATAAGGCGCGCCTCCGAACATTCCTTCGTAAATCGATTTGCCGTCCTCCGTGGCTACCGCCAATTTCCTGACCTTTAAACCCGCAATCAGATAAAAATTTTGTCCGTGAATGCCGCGGTCGATAACCTCAAAATTGAAAGATTTCATGGCTGAAACGACTTCTTCCAGATCAAAATACTTTTCGGAGATTCCCGTTTTGCCGCCGCTCTTGCGATCGATCAGAATAAATTTGCCGTCCCAGGTCAGTTTTTTTTCGAGAACTTTAAAAAATTCGTCCCCCTTGCTAAAATGGTGAAACGAATGAAGGCTGAAGATCAGATCAAAACGTTTCGGAAGACGATCCGGCGTTTCGGAAGGTAAGGCGGTTAATCCCCCGTTCTCTTCCGCGGCGTAAAGATCGATTCCGCAAGCCGGAGCCCGGTAATAGTCGGAAAGTTCTATCAGCAGCGCGCCGCTGCCCGCACCGACCTCCAGCAGATTCTCGCATTGCTCAATATGCTCAAAGGCAAGCTTTTTTAATAATGTCTCGGCGTCCAACCGCTTCTCCCTTCATTAGTTTTTTACTTCGCCCGTTTTTAAAAGACGCTCGTTCCTGCCAGGGCTGCCCGCGTTCAAAAACAAACCGTCAAACCGCGGGTTTCCGCTTTGACGTGAATCGATCCCTTACCGCGACTTCCTGCCGCCGCACGGTACAAATTTTTTTGTCTGAGCTTCAAAACATCTGAATTCTTCAAGATCTCCGGAAATGTATTTTTCAACCGTACTGCGGATGTCGCTTGATCTGGCGATGACCGGCTGAATATTTTTTTGAACCAGTCCGGGAACGGAATGCATTCCCATACTTTTTGCCATGAACACATTGCAATCTTTTAAAAGCCGGATAATATTCTGCCCCCGACCATGATGATGTTCACTGTCATCCTGCGCCGCGAAGGGATTTTCCCGAATCTCCTCGGAAATTATTTCACCGTTCTCAACGCTGAAAATCCTGTAATATTTACTCTTTCCGAAGTGTCCGCTGCGAATGGTTGCCTTATCATCGGTTCCCACGGCTATCTTCATTTTCAATTCTCCTTAATTGTTTAATCGAAAATACTTAACACCGCGCCAGGGACTTAACAACTTCAAACGTCCGTCCGATGCGATAATCCCGGCGCGCAGACCTTGCCTTGCGGGCTACCCGGAAATCCGGTAAAAACAACCTCTTTCTTTTGAAACGACCTTTATCTTTTCGTCCGCTTCAAGCAACCTCAGATATTTATTGATTTCATTGACGCGCAGCCCCAGAATTTCCCGCAAATCTTCCAAAGTACAGGGACGTCGGGCAATTGTTTCCAAAATCGCCGATTCCGCATCTTTACGATAAGAGATATCTTGCTTTCCCGATTTTGGTCCGGCGATGATCTCCGCGTTTTTCAATTGCCAGAAATCGAGTATTGCCCGCAATTCCGCTCGCGTCGCAGCCCGCACGCCCGGAACGGCGCCGGGTCTGTCAAGGGTATTAAGCTGAACGCGATCGGGATTGATTTTGAGTATCGCCTGTTTCAAAGCGCTGAGTTCTTTTTGGGTATCGTTAAGTCCGGGCACAATAAAAACTTCCAGCCAAATTTCCCTGCCGAATTCCTTCCGCAGATTAATTAATCCTTCAATAATCTCGTTCAGACTTAAATGCTTATGGGGTCGATTAATTTTTTTGAAGACGCTTTCCGTGGCTGCGTCGAGAGACGGGATGATCACATCCGCGCCCAGTACCTGCTTACGGACTTCGGACCGGGTAAATAATGTACCGTTAGTTAAAACTGCTATTCTAAAATTTTTCGGATAGTTCCGAATATATTCTAAAATTTCTCCGATTTTTAAATGTAGCGTGGGTTCGCCGGAACCGGAGAAGGTAACAAAATCAGGTTTCGGGTTATTGCTAAAATAATGAGTTAATTCCTTTAAAACTTCCTTTGTCGGCGTCCATTCTTTGCGTTCCGTCGTAAGATCGGTCGTTATTCCGCATTCGCAGTAAATGCAATTCATCGTGCACGTTTTAAAGGGGACAAGATCGATCCCCAAAGAAATTCCCAGGCGTCTTGACGGAACCGGGCCGAAGAGATAACGATACATCATAATCTCGGATTTCCGGTTTTACGATTTTAATGTTATTTTCAAATCCTTTGTTTAAAACTCCTTGAAAATTCTGGCAAAAGAATGTCCCGGCGCCCGGACATCAAGATCCAAAAAATAGCCGAACGGAGTCTGCCATGTTTCATAACCGGCTTTCTTTAATCGGGCTGCCGCGTTGTCGATCAGCTTCCCGGTCATTTCGGGATCGCCCTTTTCTTCGGCAAGATGAGCAAACGAATGCAACACGATTGTATTGGTTTCGTTCTTTCGAGCCGCCCATTTCAAATTTTTGACCAATTTGGTTTCCGCATAAGACAAATTTTCTTCATCTTTCGGCTCGACGTGGATAAAACCGATCAATGCGTTTTCCGCGCTTTTCTCCTCGTGGATATCCGGCGCGCCTTCAAGATTTTTTACGCTTGTCTTATAAGCAAATTGTGTGCAATAGATCATTAACAGTCTCATTCCTGCTCCGACTATTTTTATTATTCAGAACAAAATCATATTTGAACCCCAGGCGGAAAACCGTCGCTAATTGCCTCTCGGCATTGCAGATGGTTTCCCGCGTTGCCAGCCGCGCAAACCGATTTTAATGTGCCGACGCATGTGGTTCAAAGGGTTCGGTTTAAGGCGTTGTTCACTAAGCGCCCTCTTTTCTCTTTTTTTCCAAAAATAACCGGTGATGATAAGAACCTTCGCGCAGCAATTTGGTTCCGCAATGCGGACAGCGCTCCTCCTGACAGGGCGTCCCTCTGCGGTGCGGCGCGCGATAATCGCATCTGGGACAAATACAGTATCCGCCGCTGCCCATGGCTTGATTTTTAGGAACGTTCATCGACGAAATTCTCCCCGAGTTTGTTAATCGTTAACGGCGTAAGCGTAACGGATAATGAATAATGTGTTATCCTCGTCATCGCTCGTTACCCTGTTACTCATCACCCATTACGACTTTCCGCTATTAACAACTTTGCTCCCGTATGGTACCGGCTTGTCCGGATCATGAATTTATTTGTTATCGCTTGACGAACCTTCGCTCTTTGCCGTCAGCTCATTGATTCGCTTTAACAGTCCTTCCACGGCGGACCTTAAGCCGTTCAATTCGTTCTGCGTATCGGAAAGTTCATTTCCGCTTGTCAGGCTGGCGGTCTTTTCCGGCGCGGGCTGTTGCGACCACGGCAAATTCAAGCGCCAAAAGCCTCGTCCGAATCCCCGACCAAAGCCCCGGCGTATTCCCGAATCCCTTTCGTATCCGGGATTTTCTTCATCGGAGCAACATCCCGAATCTTTGTTCGCTCTCGGACCCTGTCCGAATCGACCTCTACTATTTCCGCATGACATGATTTTTCCTCCTTTTTTTGGGTTAAACCTTTTAGTCCCGCAATTTTTTGTTTTCAAATTTTTCATTAACGTTTTTTAATACCGAACCGTTTAGCGGCGCACCTGCTGTCTTCATTTTAGCGTCCTCCCCTTCTTCTTCCTCTCTCAAGGTATTGACGGGCTACGTTCTCGACGTTTTCGGATCCGCAATCCGGGCACTGCTCGGTTTCTTTTTCGAAAGGCTGCACGCTTTTTTCGCCGCAATCTTTGCAATGGCAGATGGTGTTGATGAAATCCACGTTACCGCCTTCGATGATCAGCTCCATGCCTTCGACCAGGGCGTTTGCCACCTTGTGTCTTGCGCGTTCGATCAAGCGCGTGAAGGTGGGTCGCGAGATTCCCATTCGTTCAGCCGCTTCCTGATGTTCCAGTCCGAGATAGTCCGCCAGACGAACGGCTTCGTATTCATCGACGGTAAGCACAAGCGATTTCAGCACGCGTCTTGGTGTTCCGCCCGGTTTAAAGTTTTTAATTCTCGGCGGTTGCCAGATCATCCGTTTACGATATGGTCCTCTCATAACTTCCTTTCTTATGAACTTATGTTCATTTTGTTGAACGCAATATAATGAACATAAGTTCATTTCGCAAACAATTTTTTTGAACCGATTTAAAAAGATCATAAAATTTTTTACTTTCAAAAAATAATTTTTCTATATTGTTTTAAAATACACACCATGAATAGACATCTGATTTAATCCTATAGATTTAAACATCAATGAAAAATCTTTTTTCGCTCTTTCGCTTTATTTAAGTGATTTGACGAAGCTGTGGATAAATGAGGAAAATGTTTCAGGCAATATGATAATGCAGTATTTATTGGCTTTATCTGGCGCGCATTAGATTTGATTCGGGCATATAATCGGCTTTTTGAATGATTTTATCCACACTGAAAATAAATAAAAAAATAA
>JAADIP010000037.1 GCA_013151275.1 Calditrichota bacterium
TGCAAAATTACCCAGGTGCCGTCTTCTTCCGAAGTTCGCATTTCAATAGCGCCGTTCATGGTTTCGGTGATTAATTTGGCGGAATAGGTGCCCAAACCGGTGCCTCTTTTTTTACCCGACGTAACGTATTTCTCAAAAAAGCGATCGCGAATTTCCGGCGGTACGGCGCCCTGGTTGTGAATTTTAATGATCTTTTTATCGTTCGATTCGAGAATCACTTCCACCTCTCCTCCCTTGGGCGAAGCTTCAACGGCGTTGCTGATCAGATTTGCCAGCAAAGTGTGGAAAAGAAATTTTTCGCCGGAAATAACAAAAGAGTGATCAGCCGAAAGATTCTCGTAATTGTAAAAAACATTTATGGACACGTTTTTGTAAGCAAGCGACCTTTCAACTTCGATTTGAACATGTCTCAGCAGTTCCACGACATCCACGGGTTCGAATAAAATTTTGTAATTCCCTTTTTCCATTTTGTAAAGATCCAAAGTCCGGTTAACCATATCCAGAATACGATAAGCCGCTTTTTCGGTGGAAAGCAGCATCCTTTTGATATTTTCGCTAAAATTTTCGGTGTCGATTAATAGACGCATGTTTCCGATTATGACCGTTAAAGGAGATTTGATGTCGTGGCGGGTAATGTGTTCAACGTCTTCTTTTAATTTCGCCGCGTTTATCAACTCTTTCTTTTGAACTTCGATTTTCTCCAGGGCGAGTTTTAAGTTCAGGTGAGTCTTTACGCGAGCCCGCACCACATGGGCGCTTATCGGTTTTTTAATATAATCCACCGCGCCGAGATTAAGCCCTTTTACTTCGTCTTCTTCTTCGGCTCTGCCTGTGAGAAAAATGACGGGAATTTTATTTGTTTCTTCGTCTTCTTTTAACTGTCTCAGAACTTCATATCCGTCCATGCCCGGCATAACAATGTCTAACAAGATCAGATCCGGTTTATTATCCGAACGGGCGATTTTTAAAGCGGTTTTCCCGTCCAAAGCGGCAAGACAGCGATAATCGGACAGAATTGCCCGTAAAATGTCGATATTCTCGCGGGCGTCGTCAACAATTAATATTTTAGGTTTTTCTGTAAGTTCTTCCATAAGATATTCCATCATTTTATTTTGACTCATCGTTTTTAAAGTCAGAATATTTTTTGGAGATTTGAAGAATTTTGTCTTTGTTTTCAAAAAAAAGATCTACAAGATCCGGGTCAAAATGTTTTTCCTTGTTTTCATGAAAATATTCGAGAACCCTTTCCAGAGTCCAGGCGTCTTTGTAATGACGTTTGTTGATCAGAGCGTCAAAAACATCCGCTATGGCAACAATTCGTCCTCCGAGCGGTATGTCCGTTTTTTTTAATCCCAGCGGATATCCGCCGCCGTCCCATTTTTCATGATGGGTCAGGGCAATGGTTTTAGCAGTTTTTAGTAAAATGGAGGGGTGCTCTCCGATAATTCTGGATCCAATTATCGTGTGTTTTTGCATGATTTTCATTTCGCGCGCCGTCAGTCTGGCGGGCTTTAACAGAATTTTATCCGGAATTCCTATCTTTCCCACATCATGCATTGTGGCAGCCTGCATCAGCACGTCAGCGTCATATTCGCTCATGTTGACCGATAATCCTAAAATGCGCGAGATATGCCCGATGCGGTAAATATGCATTCCCGTTTCATTGTCTTTGAATTCGGCGGCGATTCCGAGTCTGCGTATTATTTCCAGACGCGTTTCTTCCAGCTCGGCGGTGCGCTCGCGAACTTTTTCTTCCAGTAAACGGCTTTGATCGTACAATGAAAGGTGGGTTTTTATCCGCGCTTTGACAATGGCGGGACTTATGGGTTTGGCAATGTAATCGACCGCGCCGATTTCAAATCCTTTTTCTTCGTCAATCGGTTCGCCCTTGGTTGTGACAAAAATAACCGGAATTTTTCGGGTTTTGATATTGGATTTTAAACGCCTGCAAACTTCCAAGCCGTCCATTTCGGGCATTATTATGTCAAGTAAAATAATATCCGGTAGTTCCTGATTCTCAACTATTTGTAAAGCCTTAGCGCCGTTTAACGCCACTTTTACTTTGTAGTCCTTTTCCAGAATGGCTTTAAGGACATCAATGTTTTCAGGAGAATCATCAACTACAAGCACCGTTGGTCTGGAAAGAGCCTCAGCCATCACGCTTTCCTCCGAATTGATTATTGCATCCTTACTATGCTTAACCGGGAAAACTTAATTTTACAATTGCTCCGCCCTGCGGTTGATTGCCGATTTCCATGGATCCTGAATGCGCTTTCATTATTAAATTTGTGGTTGCCAGTCCGAGCCCGAAATTTTGATCGATGGGTTCTTTTCCCAAAGCAAATAGTTTGAATTTAAAATCGAGCGCTTCTTTGGAAAACCCCGGACCGTTGTCGCTGATTGAGATGATCGTGTTTTGGTCTGCGGATTCGACTTTAATCGAAATTTCACCGTTTTCCGGCGCATATTCGATTGCGTTATGCAAAATGGTTTTAAGACAATAGTTTAACAAATCATAATCGGCGTTTACCGTCAACTCTTCGGACAAACATCGTTTTAAGCGAATATTCTTGCTTTTTATTTGCGGCTTAAATTCCGCGATAACGCTGTAAAATATTTGCAGGATATTTATCTTTGATTTATTGATTTCACGATTTTTTACCTGAAGTTCGGTAATGAACAGGGCTCTTTGAGAAAATCTTTCCAGACGATCAACCGAATCTTTTAACGCCTGAATAAACTCCTGCAACTCTTCGCTGTCCAGCGAGTTGCCCAATAATTCGGTAAAGCCCATAATTCCGGTTAACGGCGTCCGTATTTCGTGGCTGATGATTTGCAAAAAGCGCGATTTTGCCAGATCCAGATTTTGTAATTGTTCGTTGGCTTCTTCCAACTGTTTGTTTAATTCCTGTAATTTTTGATTGGCGATGCGAAGCGCGGCTGTTCTCTCTGCGACCTTGTCTTCCAGACTGCGGTTAAGGGATTTCAGTTGTTCGCTTTTATCCTTCAAATCCAGATGCGTCCGTACCCGCGATAACAGTTCTTCGGGATTAAACGGCTTGGTAACGTAGTCCTGTCCGCCGACCCGAAAGCCCTGCACAATTTTGTCTTTATCCGCTTCGCCGGATAAAAAGATAACCGGTATTTCACAAATTTCCTTTTTTTGCCTGATACGATGGCATACTTCAAAGCCGTTCATACCCGGCAGCATAATATCCTGTAAAATCAAATCGGGCGGCTCTCCTTTTGATAATATGTCCAGCGCTTTTTCTCCGCTGGTGGCAATCAGCAATTTGTATTCTGAACTCAACAATCCCGTCAGAACATCAATATTCGGCGGAGAATCTTCCACAATTAGAATAGTATGCTTTTTCATTTTATATCTTCTATCCCTTTATTTGTTTTAGTAAAAAATTAACTATTTCGGCAGAGTGCTCAAAATCATATTTTTCAATAAAAGTTTTTAATTGTTCGGATAATTCCCCGAAGCCGTGGCTGTTTAACGAAGAAGACAGTTTTTCAAATTCCTCAACGGCTTCGGTGTCATTATCGGCAAGAAATTTTTGAAGCCGTTCCAGACCCGTTAATAATTCGTTTATTGAAAGAATATTAACGGATTTTGGCGGTCTATGCGCTTCATTATCGGCAACGTATTTCTGAATGGAATCGAATACAATCGATAATTCTTCCTCAACGTTCTTTAAAGCTTCGGACAGCATCGAACTTTTTCCCTCTTTTATTACTTTTTCCAGTTCCTGCGCCGCTTTATAAAGATTATTAGCTCTGAGATTGCCGGAAGTTCCCTTTAATGTGTGCGCAAGACGCGCCGCAAGTTCAATATCAGCCCGGTATATCGCTTTTTTGAAAGACCCTATAAAATCTTTTTGGGATTCTTTGAACTTAAGCAGCAGCCGCTGATAGAGCTCCTGCTTGTAATTGAGACTTCTTATTCCGGTTTCCACATCGAGACCGGGCAGCATGGGGAATGATTCCGATTCCCGCGGAATTTCTTTTTTGGCAATATCGGAAACTTCATTCTGTTGTTGTGTGGGGGGAATCCATTTCACAAGTTTGGAAAAAAGCTCTTCGGGGTCCACAGGTTTGCGGATATGATCGTTCATTCCCGCTTTAAAGCATCTCTGAATGACTCCTCCGACAACATCCGCGGTCAGAGCAAGAATGGGCAAATTTTTCAGATTCTTGTTTTTACGGATTTTTTTTGTGGCTTCCAATCCGTCCATGACGGGCATTTGCAAATCCATTAAAACAAGATCAAATCCTTCTTTCTTTTCAACTCCGTTAAGTATATTCACGGCGCAGAGTCCGTTTTCGACCACGGTGACGTTAAGCTCTTCGTTTTCCAACATATCCTTTACCACTAATTGATTGAAAGGATTATCTTCCACGACCAGAATTTTTGCGTTCTTTATTTTTGAAAGTCCCATCGGTAAAGAAATCACCGGCAAATTTACTTTGTAATCGTCCAGTACTTCCTGCCCGAATACTTCTAAAATGGCGTTAAACAGCATGGAGATACTAAAAGGTTTGATCAAAAAAAGATCGAAGTACTTGTGGTCTTCTCCGTTTATGGATTCTCTCAGCATAAAGCCGCTCATGAGAATGATTTTAGGTTGATGAGCAATTTCATGATCGGTTTTGATCAATTTGGCGCCGAGTAAACCGTTCTTTCCGTTCAAATTCCAATCCATCAGAATAAGATCGTAAAATCTTTTACCTGTGGTCAACGCGCCGTGCAACTCGGTTATCGCTTCCTGCACCGAAGAGACAACTTTAACCACAAAAGAAAGAGATTTCAGTTGTTCGGCGATGGTTTCCCGAATATCCTTATTATCATCCACAACCAAAATGCGCAAGCCTTTAACCGCAACCGGGGGCTGGAGGAAGTCTTTGATATTTTTATCATAATATTCAAAGTTAGTCGTAAAATAAAAAGTGCTTCCTTTGTCCACTTTGCTTTTAACCCAGATTTCTCCTCCCATCATTTCAACAAGCCTTTTGCTGATGCTCAATCCCAGACCGGAACCGCCGTAACGCCTGGTGGTGGAGGCTTCGCTTTGAACAAAAGGCGCGAATATGGTCCGGAGCTTTTCTTTGGGAATGCCCATTCCCGTGTCTTTTACCGAGAATTTAAGGGTAACCCGTCCGGAAGTTTTTTGCGCCAATTCTGCGGTTAAAATCACTGAGCCGTGTTCGGTGAATTTTATTGCATTATTGGTTAAATTAAGCAGCACCTGATACAATCGGTTCGGATCGCCTTTCAACTGGAAGGGTAATTTGGGGTCAATTTTAAAAAATATTTCCAATCCTTTTTCGCGGGCTTTCAGACCGACGACGGTTGTGAGGCGGTCAAAGACCTCGTTAATTTTAAAATCGATTGTTTCAATATCTAACTTACCCGCTTCAATTTTTGAAAAGTCAAGAATATCGCTGATCAAATTTAACAGACTTTGAGAGGCGATTTGCATTTTGGTTAAATATTCCCGCTGTTTGGGATTAAGCTTGGTGAATTGCAGCAGGTAGTTTAAGCCGATGATGGCGTTCAGCGGCGTGCGAATTTCGTGACTCATGGTGGCTAAAAATTCGCTTTTAAGCCGGTTGGCTTTCTCCGCTTCCTGCTTTGCCTTTTTCAGAAGAATGTCCGCTCTTTTACGTTTTGAAATATCGCGATCGATGGCAGAAGCGCCGATAATGCGTCCTGCTGAATCTTTAATGGGCGAAATGGTCAAAGACACGTCGATCTTTTCGCCGTCTTTTTTAATACGCGTGGTTTCGTAATGTTCTACTTTCTGACCCTTTTTAACCTTTTGCAGAATAAGCTCCAGTTCATGTTGGCAGTCGGACGGAATAATTAACGATATGTGTTTGCCGAGCACTTCATCGGAAGAATACCCGTAGAGTTTTTCCGCGCTTTTGTTCCATGAGGTAACGATCCCGGTCAGAGTTTTACCGATAATGGCGTCTTCCGAAGATTCAACGATTAAAGCCAGACGATTGACCGTTTCTTCAATCCTTTTGCGTTCGATGATTTCCCAAAAGCTGCTCATAAATATGGCAAGATGCCGAACATCGTCGCCGTCGTAATTTCTTAAATCATTTGCCACGCCGGCAATCGCAACAACCCTACCGTTTTTTATGACCGGAATGCACAGGTGTTGAGTTAAAACAACTTGACTTTTCGGGAAAAGATCTTTGATTTGCCGTTCGTTGTTATTAATAACGGGTTTTTGCTGTTGAACGCACTTCGTCCATGATTCAAATTCGGTAATTAATATCGGCGCCGGTTCGGGGGGTAAATCGTCCCCGGATTTAACGGTTGACCAACGGTGCAGTTGAATACTTTGTTGATCGGGATTTAACAGGTGGAAGTATCCCGCCTGACTCTCGGTTAATTTGACGGCTTCCTCAATCCCGAATTCTATTAATTCGGCTTCGTAAATATCTTTCATTTGACTGAGCTTAAACAAAGATTCCAGTCTTTGCTCTTCCAGAATCAACTGTATTTCCGCCTGCCGCCGGTCGTAGGCTTCAAAGGCAAGAGAAATAATTTCGGAAATTGCTCTCGCAAAATTCTTTTCATCGATTTCCCAGTGCCGAGCCTTGCCGATATGCTCGATGCAAACAATACCTTTCAAGCCTCCTTCCACTCTTATGGGTATGTCCAGCATGGAAGTAATACCAAGGGGCTTTAAATACGTTTCGCTAAATTCTTTGGTTCTGGGGTCCTGCAAAGCGTCATCTGCGTCGATCAGATGATCCTGCAGAATTTCCTTAAAATAGGCGGGAAAATCCTTTGCCGCTAAAATTTGATTTTTTGAGTGATGATCTTTTCTTTTTTCAAACAAATCAAAACATTTTATTTTAGCGAACGATTCATCGAAAATCCAGACGCTCACCCTTTCAACTTCAAGCGCGGCGGCGCAGGCTCGGTTGATTTTACCCAGAGCAGCGGTTAAATTTCCGCTCATTAAAATTTTATTGGAAGATAATTCCGATAAATATTCATTTTGTCTTTGCAGCCTTTTGTCCCGTTTATGTAATTCGAGTTCTATCTTCTTCCGTTCGGCTATTTCTTTTTCTAATTGTTGTGTGCGTTCCTTAACCAATTCTTCCAGATTTGTTTTGTGCAGGGTTAATTCGTTTTGTATTTTTTTAAGTTCGGTTATGTCGATCGCGGAGACAATGATTCCCGACAACGATTTTTCGTGTCCGGGCAAAACGCTTATTTTAAGCGAAATGGTTTTCGTTTCGCCTTTGAACGTTTTGGTGGATGTAATGCAGGAAAATTCGGTTTTACCCTGGTTTAAAGAAAGAAAAATCCGCTTTACCGTGTCCAGGGTTTCGGGGGTTAAAATATTATAAAACTTTTGAATAAAGTCGTCGGCGTCCGCGGCTTGCCAAAAGGCTACCGTGGCTTTGTTTACATTTCTGAACGATAAACAGGAATGCGCTTTTTGCAGAGCCTGCGGATGTGTGTCGAAATATTTTTCCAGTTCGTCGCTGCTTTGTAATTCCAGATCATTGATAAATTTTTTAACCTGAGAATAGTCAAGTTCGATGAGCGGAATTGAAGAATTCTCAAACAGACTGCGGAACAGTGCTTCGTTCTTTTTTAAAGATTGTTCCGTCTTTTTTTGAACCGTGATGTCGCGAATAATGGCGGAAATAAACAGGTTGTCGTTGATTGTAATAAAGCTCAACCCGACGGTGCATGGGAATTCCGAGCCGTCTTTGCGCATGGCGCACAATTCGAAATCGATTTTCATGGGTCTGGTTTTCGGGTTCGAAATAAAAGCCGCACAATGGGTTTCGTGAGTCTGGCGAAATCGTTCGGGAATCAAAATTTTCAGGGGTTGATCGATCAGCTCATCTTTAGAATACCCGAAAAGGTTTTCGATTTGTTCGTTTACCATCACAATATTTCCGTCTTCATTAACCACAATAATTCCGTCGAAGATGGTATCCATTAAATTTCGTATTTTGGCTTCCGTTTCCTGCAGCAAGGTCGAAGCTTCGGTGTGTTTCAGAACTTCGTTTTCCAACTGAAGAATTGTGTTTCTTAATTTAGCGGTGCGCTCCTGAACAAGCAGTTCCAATTGCCGGCGGTATTCCTTCTGCTCTTTTTCTTTCCGGTATTGTAAAGTGGCGTCTTCTCCGGTGCATAAAATTCCCGTGATCTCTCCCGTTCCGTCGCGCAGAGGAGTGAAGGTCCATTTGATTTCTCTTCTTTCATCGGATTTTGTCAGAACTGCGTATTCGAGCCGTGAGACCGGATCGGCAGTTCCTTTTGCGATTTTGCCAAAGCGCTCTTTAAGTTCGTCCCGAATATCGCGCGGGACAAACTTGTCGAACCAGTTTGTGCCGATAATTTCACTCTTGGAATACTCTAATAATTCGCAGCCGTGGTTATTAACAAGAGAAACTTTAAAGCCGGAATCGAGACAGACAATGATCAGCGGAGCGGTATCGAAATAGGTCTGAAAAATTTCGCTTTTTTTTCTTAATTCCTGTTCCGCCGAAATACGATGGGTGATGTCGTCAATTACAGAATAAACATAAGACGGCTTTTTACTGCCCGGTTGAGTGACGGGAAAGGAACACACGTTGAGCCAGCGATATTTTTCCGTTTCGGAGGCACGAACGCCTATCACGACATTACGCACGGGTTTTCCGGTTTTAAGGACGGTTAAAACAGGGTTGTCTTCGGCGGGAAAGCTGTTTTCGTGAAGATTAATCATATTCAGTCCAGGATGGATCAGCGGCTTATCCCTGATTGTTTCGAGAGGTAATCCGAAGATTTCCTGCACGGCGGGATTGGCTGAAATGACCTTTCCGGAATCGTCAAACAGAAAAAAACCTTGCGATGAAGATTCAAACATACTGCGGTAAATTATTTCGTGCGGTTCTGTGGTATTAATTAAGGAGGGACTCTTATTCTTAGGGATATTGCTTTTCGTTTGCTGCCGGTTTTTCATCTTTTACCACACTCAAAATTTATTAAAATAAGTAGAATCGCGTTATTTTTTTGAAAACACCGTTTTGATCTATTTTATTTCGTAATATTGATCGTTTGTGAATTATCTCGGATTATAGGAATTATCGGACATGTTTTTTCCTGTTGCTGTTGCAAATAAAGACTGAATGTATTTTGAATTGATATAATGATCGACAAAATACCGTTAAACTTTAAAGACGGAGAAGCTTTGCGTTTGCGGATTTGCGGGAGGAATTAAAATTCATGCGAAAAAGAATTCGGCAGGGGCTGTTGCAGGTTAAAAATCTTTCCTGAAAAGGGAATTTAGCTGAAAGCCGATTAAAATTTTTATTTTATCCGGAAGTTCATGCCCGCCAATAATTGCCAGTAACTCCATTCATAATCGCCTTTAATCAATACTTCCTGTTCATAGCCGAGCTTTAAATAGAATTCGCGGTTTTTTGAAATATCGCGCCCTAATTTAAAATAGACGCGATTCTGATGGTCTGCCGGAGCGTAAAGAAGCTCAGTCTCGTTTGTATTAAATTTGGGCTGTCGTTTGGTGATGTAAGTAAAAAACAGCAGCGACCAGTCGGGGCTCAGCCATTTGCCGATCAGAATTTTAAATTGATGCTCGATGTTTGTCCTGTTGTAAAATTCGGAGCGGTGGTAAATCAGATAATAACTCGAGTTGAAAATGATTGCTTTAACCGCGCTCATCTTAAAAAAAAGTCCCACGCGGTAACCGCTGTTGCTTTTGGTTATCGCTTGAAACCGCGGTCGGATTTTGAACCGTTCGGTGTAGGTTCCTGTTTGATAAAGCATGTTATTATGGCGGACGCTGATGCCCTGCTGCAAGATAAGAGCGTTCAGGCTCTGCTGGGAAAAGTCATCGGAATCACGGTACCAGTAACCCACCTGAATGTCCCAGAATATTTTTGGTTTTACGGGGCGCAGAACTTCGACAGTCAGGTTGCCGCTTTGCCAGTTGAAAGTTTGCTCGTCAAGGCGGTAGGAAAAATAGCGGGCTTGAAACTGCATTGTCCAGAACCATTGTCTGAATCGATTGTTAAAGCGGATGCTTCCGCGTAAACGCTGGCTGGACGATTTTATCGAAAAGTCGAACAGCTCCGGTTGGTAGAACAATTTCCAGTTAAAGGAAGACCGGCGCCAGCGGTAGGTTTGCTCGGCGTTCAATCTGGAGCGCCAGATTATTTTAACGGATTCTCCCTTAAAGCTGCCGATCCCGCTTTCGGATTGAATCTGAAATTTCCCTGTTTGTCCGGCAATGAGCTGTTGAAAAACGAGCATCAGAATAATCAGTGCGGCAAATTGTTTTCTCCGCGCGAGGGAAGGCAGCCTTATGTTAAACCGTTCAATCATACATGCTGCGCTTGTTATTGATTCAGTTTTTCGAGTAAGTAGGCGCGGTAAGCGGATAAAATTTTGCCGGTGGCGTCGATCCTTGTGAGCACCGAGTCCAGCTTTGAGGCGTCTCCGGCTACCATGCTCTGATTAATAAAGCTGTTAAAATCGGGTAAATCGGTTAAAAGTTGTTCGATTGTTGCCGCCGCGTCTAAGCTTCGGGAACCCGAGCTTTGCGCCGATAAATCAAACGAACCAGTCGCTCCTCTTTTGAGCGGAAGTGAAGTGTACAACTGATTATCGCTCACTTCATCCATAAAAGAAGCGGCTTTTTCCTGCAGCCGTTTCATATTGATGAGTTCTTGCTTTTTAAGATTTAGATTCATCAGCGTTGTGTCCACCTCGTTGATGGCGTTGCGGATGTAATCTTTTATGATGGCGCGTTTCAGAGAATCTTTGGTCGCCCGCAGGTTAATAGCAAAGAGTTTGCGCGGATCAAAGGAAAATTGCTTGAGCGCCGGGGAAACTGCAATGCGCTTTTGCGTTAACAGTTTTAATTCCCGGGTGATTTGTTCTCTTTTTTGCGCGTCTTTTTCGGTTGATAAAACCCGATTTAAAGAATCGATTTGCCGGGAGTAGCGTTTGAATAATTTCTTATTAACGGATTCTATCTTTTTGTTAAGAGCCTTAATTTGCGTTTGAGAGGCGACGACGTTTTTGGAGATCGACAAAGATTTTGCCTGAAGATCGCTGATGTCGTTTTTTGAGGCGTTTTGCTCGTTTAAAGAATCGATTTGCGCCAGAATTGTATTTAACTCGCGATTCAGTGAGTCAAGTTTGGTTTTCTCCAGGAGAATTTGTTTTTGATAACGATTTTGTTGTTGCTCCAGGGCTTTGATCGCGGAGGACTGAGCGAAAATCAATAAAGGCAGCAATAACAGGCTTAAAATAATTCTGTTCATTTGAGCAATCCGAATTTTTCCAACTTGTAATAAAGGGCGCTTGTTCGAATGCCCAAAAGTCTGGCGGCGCGGTTTTTTACGCCGTCCGCTTTTTTTAGCGCCTGAATGATTAAACTCTTTTCGAAGTTGTACAAGGCTTTGTCAAGCGGCAAACCTTCCCAGTCGTTGTGATGCGCGCCGACGCCTCCCAACTGAGCGGCGATTAATTCCACGGGAATGATCTCTTCTTTTGAAATGATGTGCAGACGCTCGATTAAATTTTCCAGTTCACGGATGTTTCCGGGCCACGAATACAGCTTTAAAAGATTCAGACCCCGTTCGTCAATCCGTTTTTGCAGCCCGCGTTTTTGATTCAGTTTTTTCAGGAAATGGTTCACCAACAGCTCGATGTCTTCTTTACGCTGCCTGAGAGGCGGAATTTTGATTGGGATAACGCTTAGCCGATAATAAAGGTCTTCCCTGAATTCCCCGCGGGCGATCAGTTTTTCCGGATTTTTATTGGTGGCGGCAATAATGCGCACATCCACTTTAATCGTCGCTTCGCCGCCCACGCGCTCGAATTCGTGTTCCTGCAAAACGCGCAGCAGTTTAATTTGCATGGCGGGCGAGATGTCGCCGATTTCGTCAAGGAATAAAGTTCCGCCGTCGGCTAACTCGAACCGACCTTTGCGTTGGCGGATGGCGCCGCTGAAAGCGCCTTTTTCGTGACCGAACAATTCGCTTTCCAGAAGATTGTCGTTCAACGCTCCGCAATTCACGCGGATAAAAGGCATGGATTTTCTGGGACTTTTTTCATGAATGGCTCTTGCCACAAGCTCCTTTCCCGTTCCGCTTTCGCCTTCTATTAAAACCGAGCTGTCTTCGGCGGCAACGGTTTCGATAAGACGAAATATCTCCCGCATAACTTCGGAACGCCCCACCATCGACTGGTATTGGTAAGAAAGTTCCTGCTGCAGGTATTCGTTCTGCGCCCGCAATACTTCTATTTGACGCTGCTGGGTAATTTTTTGGGCGATTTTTTCCACCCGCAGAACAAGTTCTTCTTTTGGGAAGGGCTTGGTTAAAAAATCCACGGCTCCCAATTTCATCGCCTTGACCGCATCCTCAATGGTGCCGTAAGCGGATATGAGCAGCACTTCGATATCGGGTTGAATTTGCCGGCTCTTTTCCAATACTTCCAAACCGTTAAGCGGCGCCATGCGTAAGTCGGTGATTAAAATTTCTGCTGTATTGCTTTGCAGATATTTAAGAGCTTCGGGACCGTCGGCAAAATCAAAAACCGTGTAACCCGCCCGCCGCAGGATTTCGGTCAGTCCCAAACGCATGGTGTCGTTATCTTCGACCACGATTACTTTCATGCTGTGTTTTCCGCTTTTTTAATGTTTGTTACATTTACCAAAAAATGTTGCAATGCTTCGCCTCTCCGCTTCGGCAAAATAAAAGATTTGTTTAATTACCCGAAAACTTTTTATCGCGGGTAATCCGGATAATTGTTCCGCCTTCATTCCCGGACAGCGCTTCAATGGACGCTCCGTTTAAAATACACAATTTTTTGCAAATAGTCAGTCCGAGACCCACGCCGTTATTGCGCGTGGTGAAAAAAGGCTGAAAGACGCGTTCCCGGTCGCTATCCGGTATTCCCTGACCGGTGTCTTCCACTTGCAGAATAATTTTGCCGTTTTGTTCCGATGAACGAATCAGTATTTGTCCGTTTTTATTGTTCATAGCCGCGAGACTATTGGCGATCAAATTATTCAAAATCTGCAAGAGATGCTGGCGATCGAAAGGAATCGTTTTCGCTTCCAGTTCACAGCGAAAATCAATTGATCCGGATTGAAATTGTCGATTCCAGCGTTCGCGTAATTCGTTAATCACCGATTCCAGATCCGAATCGCTTATTTCGGGCGGACGCGGTCTGCTGTAATTCAGGAATTCGGTAATCTGGGTTTTTAAGCCGCGGACTTCGTTTAGTATTTTTTGCAGATAGACCCGGTTTTTATCGTCGGGATCGAGATCGTCCCGAATCAAACCGGCTAACAGTTCGATGCCGCCCAACGGATTGCGCAGTTCGTGGGCGATTTGCGCCAAAAGCTGTTCTTTTTCGCTTTCGCGTTCGGCAAGCTCGTCGCGCATTTTGGTAAGCGCGTCGGTTAAGATCGAAATTTCGTACAGACCGGTTTGCGACGGTTGAGCGGCAAAATCTCCCTTTCCGATTTTTCCGCTGAAATGAATTAAATTCTGAACGGGGCGGTTAATAGTGCGGGCAATGAACCATCCCGCCAAAAAGGTGATCAAAACGCCGATTAACCCGAACCATAAAAACCGAACAGCCAAACGATCAACCTGCGCCAGACGGTTGGCGCTTTCTTGCAAACCGATATAGTAATTTTGATTGAGGCGCTGATACGCCCATAAATACCATACTCCGTCCAAACCCTTAAACGGAGCGGTAATAAACGTTTCCTTTATTTTTAAGCCTTGCAGTTGAGGGCGATAGATAAGCAAACTGGCGGCGGCGTCTTCCGCCTTAACAGCCTGAACAATTTGCTTTTTTGCGTTGAATAAAAACAGATTGCTCAATTGCAGAGTGGAATCTAACCTGGTTAAAGTTTGTCGATAGTAACGATCGGCAAGTGTGTTTTTTTGCTCGGTGATAAAATCAAGCATGGAAAGATCGAGCTCGGAAGCGACCACGCGCAACGAAAGGCGCAGTTGATCTTCCGCCTGCGAAAGGAATAATTCCCGGACAAACAAATAACTGAATCGGGCGACGAATAGAATCAAAAGAATGTTGATTCCGCTGAACAAAAGAATGGTGCGCGCTTTAAAGGAATTTAACCGGTACTTTTTCATCTTTACTCCGGATACCAGCCGCAAAGGGTTTTGGGAATAATTAAACGGTTTAAAACGATTTCTTTGCCGCCGTTTTGCTCGCGAAAGCGAACGTCTTTCAATTCGGCTGAAATGTAATAATAATCGCCGTAAGGGTTTAACGATAATTTTATGCTGCCGCTGACTGCATCCCAGCGTTTAGGAGGATAGGGTTCTCTGGGTAAATAGTAACAGTAAATCCGGAACAAATAGGAGGACGGATATCCGTCGGGTAAAAAATAGAAAAAAGCGATTGAAATTTTAAGATCGGGATTTTCCGGAGTAATATCGAAACTTTTAAACCCGGCGGAAAGATTGAGTTTTGCCGTATCGCCCCGGATTATTAAAACCGCGTCGTGCGCCGCGTTCAGTACGTAAATTCTGAAATCAATGCAGGAATTTACAATCAATGAATCGGAATCGGGGAAGGTAAGAACGGGCAGCGATTTATTTTGAGCATGATAGGGATAATACAAAGTGTCTAATTCGCTCATGATCTTAGGAGAAGAAGCCAATTCAAACCTTTTGGAACTGTCGCGCACATTGATCCAACAATATTTGTTTATTCTCGGAGGCGGGAAAAGTAAGTAATCATATTCAACGATAAAAAACCAACTGGAATCGGTAGTCACGAACCGGGTTCCCCTTTCGGATACAACGGTATCGCCGGGCAGCAGCATGTTTTTGGCGGCATAGATGGCGACTCTTTTTAAAGAAAGTCTGCTTTTTAATATCTCGAACGCCTGATCCCTGGTAAGCGGTTGTGTGGGCGTCGGCGAAGGATTATTACTGTGAGCGGTGGGAGAAGAATCTTTGTCTCTTTCGCACATTAACAAAAAGCTTAAAATTAAAGCCCCCAAAATCAACGATCTTAAAAAATGAAATGAATTCGGGAAAACGGTTTTACTCATATCTCCCCTTTAAAAAGAATTTAATCGACGCCCAAAGGAAAATAAACATCTTTGCTTCTGCCTGCAAAATGTAAAACATAATTACCCGCTTTCGGGAAGGCAATAGTGATTTGATGTTTAATTGCGCCTAAAACCTGAACACAAATGGTTTCCCGATCGGTGCGCGCGTAAACGTAGATGTCAACCGTATCCCGGCGGAACTGCGTTCGGAAATAGTCAAATTCATAACACGGAGTCGGTACAGTGGCGATTATCCTAAGCGTTACCGTTTTTTGATTGTTTTGCAGAACCTTTACCGAATCGACCCGGTAAACAAGACGGGTTTCGTACCTGTCATTTTGCTGTTGACAGGTTAACGATTGCAAGAAGATTATTAAAACAAAAAAAAGAATTATTTTCAAGCCGCGCATCGCTGTTTTTCTCCCGATTTGTTAAACGGCGGTCTTCAGGGTAAAATTTTAACTGCATTAAGCGCTGAATTACTCCTCTTCCCAAATCGGTCTAATGATTTTGCCCATGAACAGGACGGCGCCTGTTGATTTTTCGTGAATCACAAACAGAAACGGACGATTAAAGGTTAAAAAGAAAATTTTAGGAGCTTCTACGGAGGTTATCGCCATTTCAACTAATGTTACGGCTGCGGCTTCGGTGCCTTTTTCATTGACCTCTACAAATGTTTTGTGTTTTACTTTACTGATAAAAAGATTACCCTTCGGATTAATCCGCGTGAAATCGGCTTGCGATCCGTCAAAAGCTATTGCCATACCCATGTCGGACAAAACGGGTTTTAATCCCTGATCAAACGAAAAGCGAAATTTGGGCAGCCCGACTGTTCCGCTGTCCGCGGAAAGATTTGTCTGAATTTCCTCCCAGACGGTCTCGTCAAAATTATTGACAAAATCCTCAAACGAATTTTGGTCCGTCGGAAGAATGAGAGTCATTACATAACTGCCTGCGCCGTAGGGTAATTCCACCGCCGACAGTTGTTCGCCGAAATAAACAGGAAAGAAGGATGTTACGTACATCATTTGGCAGTCGGTTTTTGAACCGTCGAGCGTAAAAAAGTCGCGCTGTTTAACCTCTTCTTCGGGAAAGGTGTATTTCCAGGTTCCGTTAAAATAGATGGCGTTGATGAGGTACATTACCGCGTCGGACGGGATGGCGTCGAGGATTTTTTTGATCTTTTCGTGCGTCTTTTCGCTGACCCATGAATTAATACGCAGAACGGCGGAAGGATCGCTGAAATTTAATCCCTCAACTTCCGCGGAAAAATAGTCCCGATTTACTTTCAGAAATTCATCCAGAACTTTAAAGCCCTCTTTGTACCAGATTGAATTGGCGATTTCGAAAACTACCAGCGGATCCAGAGCCTGCAGCGCCCGGTAGAGATAGCGGTACGATTCGTTGATGCTTTGTTCGTCCAGATTTTCGAAACCGAGCGTTTTTCGCATTGCAGCGTAGGTTTCGCCGTTGGCTCCGTTCATGGTCATTCCCAGAGCCATGGAGACGCTGAAGGGAGAAATGAAGACATTGGTGTCGGGACTGATCTGATTGATGCGTTTAAAGAGTTCGAAGCCGAATTTTTGATTGGCGTCGATTAGTTTTTGCTGAACGGGTTTCACGGGCAGAGTGGGAAAGAGTTGGTCCGAATTTTCCGAACCGAGCGGCGTTTTGTCTTGCTGACAGCCAAACAAAATAATCGCAAACGCAAACATCAATGCAAAATTACGAAATGCGTTTGGCGTCATGACTTCTCCTTCCATTTTTTTAATACGTTGTTTGTTGATTTTGTCGCCCCGTTCGCGGCGGAAGACCGGAAAACCGGTTACCGACTACGTGCGAGAATGACGTCTTTTACTTCCGCAGCGCCGGGCATGACATCAGAGCTTTTTTCCGACATTTCAACCGTTTAAAACTTTATCGCCAACCGTTGAAACGCCTTCGGGTTTTCAATCCTGCGCGTACACCGGATCCGCTATCTTCCCCATAAACAGAACAGCCCCCGAGTTCTTTTCGTAAATTACAAACAGAAAGGGGCGATTGACAATCATATTAAAAATATCCGAGGCGGTTCGTTCGAATCCGACGATGGTCACGGCTGCGGCTTCGGTTCCTTCTTCGTTTACCTCAACAAATGTTTTGTGTTTTACCATGCTGATCCAGATTCCGCCTTGCGGGGTAATCCGCGAAAAATCGGCTGAATTTGCGTTAAATGCGGCAGGCATGCCCATATCGCTCAGGGTGTTATTCAACAACATGTCGAACGAAAACTTGAATTTGGGCAAACCGACCGTTCCGCTGTCAATCTCGCCGCCGCTCAGCAGTTCTTCCCATTTGGTTTGATTCAGAGAAGCAATAAAGGTATCGATATTTTTATCCGAAGCGGGGAGCACAACGAGCATCCGGAACGAACCGTCGCCATAAGGCAATTCAACCGTCTGCAAGTTTTCGTCCTGATAGTATTGCAGGTTGGCGGTCAGGTACATCATTTTACACGGTACGGTTTCCTGAGGCGATTTTATAAAATCGTGATCGCGGGTGTATTGCGGATCAAAGGCGTATTTCCACGTGCCCTTAAAATAGAGGGCGTTAAGAATGTACATTACGGCGTCTCGCGGGATGCGTTCCAAAATCTTCTCGATTTTACCGTGGGTCTTCTCTTTAACCCATCCGTTGATGGTCAAAAGAGCGGCGGGGTCCGAAAAATCGAGTTCGGCTACCTCGGCTGCAAAATAGTTTTGATTAACCTCAATAAAGGAATTCAGTACTTCAAAGCCTGTGCGATACCAGATGGAATTGGCGATTTCGAACAGCACTTTGGGATCGAGTCCCTGAAGTTTGAGGTACAACGACCGATAGAGCTTGTTGACGGAATCCTGCGGGAAGTCGGCGAATCCCAGAACGGCGCGGATTTCATCGTATGTTTGACCGTCGGCGCCGTTTAACGCCATGCTCAGAGCCATGGAAACGCTGAACGGCGAAATAAAAACATTGGAATCTTTTTTTGCTTCATTGATCCTTCTGAGCAGCTCAAAACTGAAACGGTTGTTGATTTCGATCATCTGAGATTCGGAAGCGGAATAAGCCGGCGGCGATTCATTATCCGCCGGGGTCAACGGCGTTTCGTCCCGTTGACAGGAATAAAGCAGGAGAAAGACTGACAAAAGCAAAAAGAGTTTTTTAAATATCATCTGACTCTCCCGAGTTCGTAAACAAATCTTATTTTGTTTGATTACAGTTGTTGTCCCACAAGTCAAAATTTTCCAGCCATTCAACAAGCAATTCCGCCTCAGGCGACAGGTTTTTGTAACTCATGTCTCCTTTGACTTTAAGGATAATCTCCAGATATCGGTCGTTTGATTTATCGAAATAGTAGCATTTGTAAGCAAGAATCCCCGCATCTGCCATGGGAAAAGTTGTATCGGAATAAGCAGCCTTCATGGTCAGGGGAATAAGTTTCGTCTTTTCCTCAAACAGTTTTTTACTTAATTGTCGGCAAAAAGTTTTATTGTGTTCATATTTTTCCGACAGCTCTTCCCCGCTGTAATAAGGAGGCGACTTGGGAGTTTGGGGTTTGTCGCCGGAATCAAATTTGTAGGAATAAACATTACCGGAGTCGTCTATGTAAATACCCCGCTGTTGATATCCCCAGGCGTAGTTCACGTATTCGATCTCGAAATAATATTTCCGGTTTAAAGAGCGTTCAATTTTGCCGTGATCTGTTACGCAGCCCGATAACAAAAAATAACTCACCAAAATGATCGGTAATAATGTTTGTTTCATATCGAATTTTAACCATTATAAAGCTTAAGTACAACATTGTCGTGTTTTAAAAACGGGTAGTCAGGCTGATCCACCATTGAGCAATTCGCGTTTCCGGAGAAAAATCGGGATTAATGGTGTAGCGGATCATAGCCTTTTTGGTAATATTTACTTCAACTCCCAGAATCAGATCGGCTTTGTCTTCTGTGTAATTTCTGTTGGGATCGTTTAAATACTTTTCAATGAAATTTTTGCTGATTACTGTTTCATCGCCATCGGTAACTCTTCGCTCTTTAAAGATTGCTTCGGTTTTTTCTTTGGTTTTCCACGCGACCCAATACTTGTTCAAAATGGTGAAAAAGGCGATATTATCGTTTAGTTTTCGCCACCAGTAAATGGGAAACTGTAAAGATTGGCGGATGTATTCGTACCGCCATTTCAGAGTTTTATCCTCAAAACGGGCTTTGTACTCTTTGTCGTGCGAATATTCGCCGTTCTCTTGCTCCGATTGGTATTCCCAATACCAATAAGTATTCAGCAATACAGGCTCAGTGGTGTTCTTTATTGTTTTCCGGTAAGAATAATACATTCCCACGTGGAAACGGGTTCTGGGAGATTGATGCGATTTTAAAGTAATCATGGCTTCCAAAAAATCCTCTTTCTTCTCGCCGGAACTCGTCCGTTTATCGAATAAGGCGGAATTTGAGAGGTCTTCGCGATAGGTCAAGCCCGATTGGGAGAAATTATGATAGTACGAAGTGTCGGCGATCAGAGACCGATCGGAGATATCCGCATTCAGGCGGCTGAACGAGGCGAAAATAAAGACCGAGCTTTTGTTGTCGGGACGGAAATTAGCCGTCAGAGTGGAATAGTACTTTTTTCCGTCATGTTTGAATCGCTGATTTTTGGTTTCCCTTCTGAAGCTTTTGAAATAATTGGCATCCTGCCTGGAAGAACTGTGCGAAGTGTCGTCAACAACTCGTGTTTGATCGGCATTCCCCTGTAACATTCCCGCCTGAAATCCGAAGTTGAGTTTTTTTGAGGGAATAAAACGCATTCCGACAAAAAAATCGGTTTGCTTGTAATTCAGATTTCGATCGATGGAATAGGAGCTGAACCAATCCTGATCTTGTTTTTTGATATATTCGCTTCTGCTGAGGTTGAGATAATCGCCGCTTCGTTTATGTTTAACCAGAGTTAGACCAAGCCCGATGTCCGTTTTATCGTTGAGACGATAGCCGAGATAACCGGCAAAAAGATGCGCGCGCGTTAGCAATTGATCGTTGCGTTGGTTTCGGATGACGGTGGGAACGTTAGCTCCGACGGGAGTGAGCACCCTGTCGGGCGCAGCGTAACCGTAGCGGGGGTTGTAAATATAAACGGGCGTCTGGTAAAAAGGCTCTTCTTTGTATATTAGTTGATAAGCCGCGGCGATGTGTAAGCGGGTAAACGGTTTGTAACGCAAGCCCAGAGAAAAAACCGGCTCCGGTTCTTTACGCGTTTCTCCGTACCAACGCGGATCGGGCGGAACATAATAATACGAATCCGTGTAGGGCATGGGAATAGGATAAGTGGTAATTTTCTCTTCTTCCCGGGTTCTCCGAAAATCGAGGTAAAGCTCCGGTTTTTTAAGCGTGTCACGCACGCCGTAAGCCGGATTCAACGAAAGGCGGATAAAAGTGTCTTCCATTAACCCCGGCGCAACTTTGGAAAAATTTTTAAGACCAAAGGTGTTCAGGTAAAAACGTTCGAAATAGAGATTAGAAGACTCGAATTGTCTTTCGAGAACCTGCCCCGGATAATATTGAGCGAATACGGGAATGACGAATACGATAATCCAAAAACAAATCCTTAGCATGTTGAATACTCCTTCGTAATATTATGACAAGAAGAAGCGGTTCAAATCCTGTGCCATTTGTAAAGGCTGCGTTTTCAGCGCTTTTTGAGGAACTCGATCCGCGAAAACACTCAGATATTTGAAAAGGTATCAGAAATTTGATACTTTTCAAAGCGATTAACGGAATTTCAAAGCCGCTTGAGAAGGAACTAAAAATGGAACTCAAACTGCTGATAATCGGTTTCGGACGCGTGGGGAGGGGATTCGCCGAACTGTTGATTGCCAAACGGAAAACATTGCAGCAACAATTCGGGTTGAATTGTTCGGTTGTGGCTATCGTTACCCGGCGCTCCGGAGCAATTGTTGACGAAAGAGGATTGGATTTAAGCAAAGCGTTAAAAGCGGCGCGGAATGGTCGGTCTCTGGCGGAAGCCGGACCTGCGGTTAAAAATGTTTCGACAATCGATTTGTTGAGCAATCTGGATTATGATGTGTTAGCCGAACTTTCGGCTACCGACATCGAGACGGGCGAGCCGGCGACTTCTTTTATTAAACAGGCGCTGAACAGGGGACGTCATGTTATTACGACCAACAAGGGTCCCGTGGCTCTGCATTTGAACGAATTACAGAAATTAGCCGGGCTAAAGGGCGCGGTTTTGAGATACGAAGGAACCGTAATGTCGGGCACGCCGCTGCTGAATTTGATTCGGAACAATCTCGCAGCACTGTCGATTCGCAAAATTCGGGGTATTGTGAACGGGTCGTGCAACTATATTCTTACGCGGATGGAAGAAGGTTTAAGCTACGATCAGGCTGTGGAAGAAGCGGGCAGATCCGGCTATCTGGAGGCTGATCCCACTGCAGATGTGGAGGGATGGGACGCAGCGGCAAAATTGATGATTTTGTCTCAGGCGGCGTTCGGCGTTCGATTAAAAACAGAAGAAGTTGAGCGACGGGGAATTACGAATCTTACACGAAAAGATGCGCAACAGGCTAAAAGCAAGGGAAAGGTCTGGAAGTTAATCGCTACGCTTGAAAAGACCGAAAACGGCGTAGAGGCGAAAGTGGGACCCGAAATGATTGATTTAAGCCATCCTTTAGCAGCGGTGCGCGGAGTTACGAACGCGGTTACAATCAGCACGGATTATTTGCAGGATGTTACAATTGCGGGACCGGGAGCAGGAAATTGTGAAACGGGCTATGCCGTGTTGAACGATTTGCTGGCGTGCGCTCATTTTTAATAAATTAACACCTGAATTCTTGTCTTTTTTGGCGGAATTTGACGATGGTTAAGGGCTAAGGGTTAAGGGTTAAGGGTATATGGGTTAAGCGGTCTTCTCCGGTCATCGTAATGCGTAATGAGTTATCACCACCATCGTCTAAAAGTTTAAATAATTCAGCCAAACTATTTTTTAGAGAATAAAAGAGCATTTACTTCTTAACAACAACATTCTACTATTTTCAACCTACTTCTTACTACCTACTACTCCTGCTTTCCGCTTTCTGCATTCTGCTTTCTCTTTTTTCCTTTTTCATTTGTCATTTTTCCTACGCACCACGCGTCACGGCTTTCCGCATTCCGCTTTCCGCCAACCTTTCACTTCCTTTAATCTTTTATCTTTTTTCTTACTGAACACACATCACGACAATTCGTTAAGGGTTAAGGGTTAAGCGACTTCTACGGTCACTCGTCACTTTGTAACTCTTTTACTCATCACGTGTCACGACCTTTACTTTAATCTTTAATCTTTAAACCAATAATTCTTTGGATTTTTTCCTCAAATTATTTTAATATACGAATTATCGGGTTCTGCAAAATAAATTCCGTTGACATATCGGGTCTCGTCCTTGGCGGGAAGGGGGAATTTCATAACCGCAATAAAACGGAAGATTTTTATCGTTCCGCGCGTCGGCGGGAAAATTATAGAGAAGTTTGCCGTTAGTGGAAAGTTAATGCGTTTTTAAAAGCGAGAAAGGCAAGATTTATGGAGTTTATGGAAAAAGTTTTGCAGCTCAGTTTCCAGGTTCGCGATTTTATGTGGGGCAACTGGATGGTTGCTCTGTTGGTTGTAACCGGCATCGTGTTGTCGATTGTTACGAAGATGATCCAGATTCGACGCCTCGGGAATTCGCTTCGTCTGGTTTTTTTGGGAGCCCGCGGAAAGGACTATTCCAAGGATGACGTGGGAGATATTTCGCCGTTTGCCGCTTTAATGACGGCGTTGGCGGCTACTGTGGGAAACGGAAACATTGCGGGTGTGGCGACCGCCATTGCCACCGGGGGACCCGGCGCGCCGGTGTGGATGTGGATTTCGGGATTCTTCGGAATGGCTACCAAATACGCCGAGGGATTTTTAGGCGTTAAATATCGTAAAATTGCGGAAGACGGCACCATGGCGGGCGGACCCATGTATTACATCCGCTACGGTTTAAAAAAAGGAAAATTCAGTAAATTTTTAGCCGCTCTTTTTGCTGTTTGCGGCGCCTTAGCCGCCCTGTTCGGAACGGGAAACATGGCTCAATCCAACTCCATGGCGCTTGCTTTTAAAAGTCAGTTTGGCGTTCCCCCTTTAATCAGCGGAATCGTATTGACTTTTTTGGTGGGACTGGTAATTATCGGCGGAATCAAGCGCATCGGCGCCGTCGCGGAAAAGCTTGTGCCGTCTATGATCGTTTTCTATTTTATCGGCGCCGTAACCGTAATCTTAGTCAACGTCTCGCATATTTTGGGAGCTTTTGAAATCATCTTTGCCTCGGCGTTTACCACCAAAGCGGTGGGCGGCGCTTTAATCGGTACTTCGGTGCAAAAGGCTATCAGTCTCGGCGTGAGCAGGGGAGTGCTTTCCAACGAATCCGGTCTGGGTTCAGCGGCAATTGCCCAAAGCGCCTCCAAATCCAGCGATCCGGCTAAAAACGGTTTGATTGCCATGACCGGTACCTTTATCGATACCATCGTTGTAAATACAATGACCACCCTGACCATCGTTTTAAGCGGAATGTGGATGTTCACGCCCGCGCTCGGCGTTGATTTAAACGGCGCAAATGTGGCGGTGCAGAATCTTCCCGGTCAGGTTGTGGACTTTGCCGAAAAGGTGGGCTACAATTTACAGGCGGGCGGATTGTCCAGCACCGCGCTGACCGCCGCGGCATTTAATACGGTATTGCCCTTCGGAATAGGAGGGACCATTATCGCCATTGCCTCTTTCCTTTTTGGCTACACCACACTTATCGGCTGGGCGTATTACGGAGAACAGTGTCTGGAGTACATTGCCGGGGTCAAAGTTAAAAAGCCTTACCGACTTATTTACATCGCGCTGTTGTTTCTCGGCGCTAATTTGCAAGGACAGTATCTGGATATTGTGTGGAACGTGGGCGACACGGCTAACGCGCTGATGGCATTCCCCAATTTGATCGGCTTACTGTTTTTAGCCGGAGTGGTGGCGCGAATTACTTCGGAGTCGTTTAAGGGCGGTAAAAAGGTTTATTAACGGTTAAAAAGAAAAAGCGACGGCGAATCCGGAAAATTTTGAGCAGGAAATCCGGAAGCGGTGTTTGCCGTATTCCGCAAAAGAAGAATGACAGTTAGCATTTTTGACGGGAAATTGATTGGATCATAAGGATTTAACCATTGTCATTCCGGTTTGGAATGAAGAAAACAAAATCGAGGCTGATGTCAGAAATGTTAGCGATTTTTTGAAGCAAACGGGACTGAGCGGCGAATTATTGGTTGTTGACGACGGCAGCAGCGACGGCACCCGGCAAAAGCTGCGGCAGCTTCGGAAAAAATATTCGGATATTTTAAAACCCATCTTCTGTGAAACCCATATCGGTAAGGGACACGCGGTTCGCCTTGGCATGTTACAAAGTCGCGGGCAAGTTGTGATGTTTATGGACAGCGGAGGAAATGTTCCGCTGAAATACATTTCCGTGGGAATAGATCTGATCGGGAAAAAAGAATGTCACATTGCCGCCGGGTCGCGTTTTCTCCGGCAAAGCGTTGTCCGTTTTCCAATGACTTTACGAAGGCGGATTACATCTGCGCTTTTCAGAAAGGCTGTTCATCTCTATTTGCAGTTGCCGCCGTCGATTACCGACAGCCAGTGCGGATTCAAAATTTTTGACGGTCATGCAGCCGGAGAAATAGCGCGTGAGGCGCGCTTGAACGGATTTTTAACGGACCTCGAGTTTTATTTTTTGGCGGCTGCGAAAGGATACGTCTGGAAAGAATTCCCCATCGAATGGTCGTGCGACCGGGATTCGAGACTTTCGCTCCTTAAAAATTTTCCGCTTATTCTTGCCGAGTTAAAATATTTAAAAAAACGATTTTTTGTATCCGACTAACGGGAAAGCATTCGTCGTTGGTTTAATACTGCTCCTGTCAGATTATGCCTTTTAATTCCCGACGCTCCTGTTTTCAGTGGTTTAAATCATGTTCGATCGGAATTTACCGTATTGTGTGTTTTGAATAATTCGATGGCTTCAGCGCTTGTCATTGTCCGGTTTCTTTTTTCAACTTTTTTCTGAAGTCGGTTGTTTAGCGTGGCGGTACAATCCGAAACAAGAATGCAATCGTATCCCTTTGAGATTAATGTTTTCATGGTAACCTCCACACACTGATCGGTGGTGAAGCCGCAAAACAATAAACTTTTGATTTTGTTTTTGTTAAGAATCTCTTCCAGATTACTTCCCTCGCAGGCGTCAAAACCGCTTCTGCCTTCAATAACAATATCGCTTTTCTGGTAAACGCCTTCCGTAAATTCCGCCTTCCAGGTTCCCTTGGTGAATCTTTTTAATGCTTTGGGAAGAAAAGGAATTTGTTTGTACCTTTTTTTGTCATTTTTGTCAATAATGAACGGCGCCTGAATGATCGCGTAGCCGTGTTTTCTGGCAGCGGAAAGCAGGTTAAGCGTATTGTTTAAAATTCTTCGGGAATTGTATTCTTTTTTGATAAGCTTGTAAAACAAACCTTTTTCAGTCCATGTCTTCTGAAATTCGATTAAGACAACGGCGGTGTTCTGGGGATTTAATTCTCCTGTTGAATTCCCCATTATTAGTCCTCCTTTTCATTCGTTGAGCTTTCCGTTTATTTTATTCAAGGAAGACCGAAAAGTCATTTACAAATGTCAATGAGACTGATCTTTTTTAAGTTTTTTTCTTATTCTGCTCAATTGGGTGGGGGTGATTCCAAGATAGCTGGCAATATGATAATGGGGAATGGTGCCTTCCAGATCAGGGTAGTTTTCTCTGAAATACAGATAATTGTCAGTCGTTTTATTCGAAAGAAATCTTATTTCTTTTTCCTGTTTTTTCTCCAGGTAATCAAGAGTCAGTTTTTGAAAAAAGGCGTTAAGCCGCGCGAATTTCCGTAAGAGTTCGGTGAACTTAGGATAGGGGAAACAAATCAAAGTAACCGAAGTAAGCGCCTGCAAATTTGTGGGACTTTCCTTATCCGGATCCGGACCGGCGGCAATAAAATCGTTTTCCCTGAAAAAATATTTATTCCATTCTTCTCCGTTTTCGGATAAATAGAACACTCTGATTATTCCGTTGCAGATAAATCCGAATTCTTTCGGGAATTCGCCCTCTCTTGAGAAATATTCATTTTTGTCCAGTTTTCTGTAAAAGGCTATTTGTTTTAATACCGACCAGCATTCGTTTTCAATGGGATTAATTTTGTCGATAGCCTTCTTTAACTGCCGAATGTGTTTGTTTGCTATCATGTTCGTTTTAAGGAATAATGTTTATTTCAGATTAACTTTAAAATCGATTTTGGTTTGGGCGCTGCATCCTTTGGCAAAATTACAGCCAATCTAATTGGCGCTCGGGGATGCCGACCGATCTGCCGTATTCTCTTGCTTCTTCCGCTTCTTCTTTATTCCCCTTTTGGTGTTTAAAGATTTTATTGTGAAAAATAACAAACTCCGTAGTCTCGTTCGAGAGATTGGCGTACCATTTCGGTAATATTGCTTTTGAAATTTTACGCGCAACTTGTTCGATGTCTTTTTCAGCGCCTTCAATAAATACGGCGGTCCAGGTATCGGGTTGGAAATCGGCTGCTTTATCGCCGAGTTCCCAGCTTTCAATTTTAGATACTTTTATTTCTTTGTCTTTAAGTATGTCGTCGGACTTCAGGCTTTCTTTCAGTATTAATCCCGTGTACACGCCGGTTCTCCTTTTAATTAAAGATAAAACTTTAAACGCCGCTTTAAAATAGAATGAGATTAAGCGACGTTGTAATCGATTTGCAACATACCCGTCAGACCTTAAGGAAGCAACTTCATTGAGATATTGCTTTTTGCGTTTTAATGAAAGAGCCTCAGACCGGTTTTACGCCGCCGCCCAAAAAAGAAAACAAAAGCGCAAAGATCAACAGTTGAATAACCCATCCTATTACGCAAACTCCCACGGCTCGGGGTGTGCTCTTATAATCAAGGGCTTGCCTTACCGCGATCACCATTGCAACCAGCATCCAGATTGACGCCGCAAAATAAATTATGCCTCCTATTCCCGGAATAAAACCAAATACCCGAATCAATCCGGGAGAGCTTGCAAAGCCGATAGTACGCAGCAATTCACCCAGATCGGCTTTGGTTTGCGGTTCCGGAAGAAATTTTGTACCGATAAAATAGGTGAGATAAGCCCAGACATACCACCCGATAAGGGCGCCGATGGTGCCGGTCAAAATCCCGCCGAGCCCCCCTCTTTCGATAGCTCCAATTCCGGCAGCTACACTGGAAAGAACAACAACACTCATTGCCTGACCCATTGCCCCTTTATCAGCTTCGACTTCTTCGTACAGGTTAACATCGAGCATGGCGGCGCGAATAATACGATTTCTAAAGTTATTCATTGCATCCTCCCGGTATTTTGCATTAAACAAATTCAATATTACTGCGTAATCGATCCGCATGCAAGAAAATTGACCGCAGATGACCACAGATTACGCTGATGGCGCTGATTGCGGACCGCAGATTTATCTGATTACACTGATTTCGCTGATTGAGTTGAGGTTTTTTGATTAATAGCGCTGAAATCA
>JAADIP010000040.1 GCA_013151275.1 Calditrichota bacterium
TTGTTTTTTTGCGTTTCAATGTTTATTCTATGGAACGGCGGATACGATAGCGATAATTAAAACATCTCCGCTTAATCCGGAATACCGACATACCTGTTCGAATTATGATTTGAGACAGATCGATGCCGGAGTAATACCTGGTCTATCGAATACAAAAACGCATTTTTCCCTTTTGCGTTTTTAAAGAGTCGCTCTGTTTGAAAAGACGCTAAATCAGTAATAAAGTTAGGAATCGTTATGGCAAAGCAATTCGTTTATTTTTATTTTATGAAAAACATGCCCAAAAAAATAAAAGAGGTCGTTCCGATGCATGTGTCATATTGGAAAAGCCAAAAACTAAATAATTATTACGGCGGACCGTTTGCGGACAGAACAGGAGGGCTTATTACCTTTGAAGCCGGGGACATCGCGAGCGCGTCTGAAGTCGCAGAAAACGATCCCTTTATTCGCCACGATTTAATTGAGAATAAATGGGTTAAAGAATGGATTGTTGAGTAATCCCGAAAACTTAAAACTTTTTTCGAGCGAACTATCTGCACCGGGCGAATGTTTGGTAAAAGCTGACATCCGTCTTGTCCCGCCGAATGTTAATATGTTAACGCTAAAATCCTTGCTTTTTTAGTAGAATTTGTTAAGGGTTAAGCGACTCATCACGGATTACGCGTCACGCATCACGGCTTTCCGCTATTAACAACTTTTCTCCTGTATGATACCGTCTTGTCCGGTTATGATTTCACCTTTATCAGATACACGCAACATTACGTTTCCGACGCCGTAATCAAATAGCGGGATTTGTTTGATTAAAATTAATTTTCAGTTTTTTTTCGGATACAAGGAGTAAAGCATGATTACCGAATTATCGATAGACGAACTCAACAGGTTCATCGTCAAAGCAAAAGCGGCGACTTACGTCGGAGACGGCGAGAAGTGCCTTGCCTACCGCCCCGGATCGCACGATCTGCAGTTTCATTACGGTAAATTCACTTATCTCGACAGCTACTTCGGAGGCACGGATTTCATAGGGCAGGAAGTTGTTTATTACGAAGGAACGCCTGTCTGGGCGATGAACTACCGCGGATACATTCTTGAGCCGGAACTGATAACGCCCGCGGAAGCCGGTCGGATTATCAAAGAGAGCCTTTCGGAGTTGTACAAAGAGAATCGTTTTCTCGGCGGCTTTAAGTGTGAATTTCAAAACGGCGCTTACGTCGATACCAATGAAGGCGACGCGACCTGTTTTACCGGTAAAGAACGGATCATCAGAGAGGGGAAAAGAGTGTACGAATTGGTTTATCACGGCGGATTGATAAAGGAATAAAGAGCAAACGTTCATTGCCCGGTTAAGTATTACCCGCAATAACAATCGGAGGAGAAATCCTCGTTCTCCCAAAGGGGCTAAAGTTTTTAGCATTTTAAAAATTATTTCGATTTGGTTCGCATCGATATTCTTTTTGCTTCTTGCCATATTTTAAAAAATCGTAAAAATAAAAATCCGCTTGCTGAAAGCGGGTTCCGATCTGACAATAATTTACAACCGCTTAAGGGGGCAGCGTTTCAAATTTCCCTGCCACAATCACTCCGATTCTTTTGCGAATTCCACGATAATGCAAAACACTTAAATATTTGGAAGTTTATATGTATTTCCTGTATATTTATGCGAACTTTAATTTGACAATCTTTTTATTCGCTTAAAGTTAATGAGGTTGCCATGAGAAAAACCGTATTTCTTTTACTCCTTCTTTTCTTTTTTAATAGTCTCTTTTTTCAATGCGTCAGAAAAGAAGAAGCCGTTCAGCCAAAAACAAAAATTGCTTTGATTAACCCGAGCGCTTCGAGCCTCAAATCATTCCTGAATCTGGTCGATCATAAAATTATCGACATTCCCGATCCGCAGTTGACCGTAGTAACCTATTCCAGGCATGAAACCGATTATGAAGCCATAGCTCAAAGTTTGAACGACTCCAGGGCGCGCATTTATTTTCGCACAATTGACGGCGAGCTGACGCGGGATAATCTGTTTCAAAAAAATCCGTGCAGCGATAGTTTTTACGATGTTTTTAAAAACAACGACGGCATTATCTTTTTCGGCGGCGCCGATTTACAACCAATATTTTATTCCCAAAAAACAAGCCTGCTGACTCAAATTGCCACTCCCTACAGGCATCTGTTCGAAATCTCGTTTTTGTTCCATCTTCTCGGCGGTTATCGGAACGAGGGCTTTCGACCGTATCTGGAAGAAAAACCGGATTATGTTGTGTACGGATTTTGCCTTGGCATGCAAACCATCAATGTGGCAACCGGCGGCACCTTGTATCAGGATATTCCGTGGGATATTTACGGAATAGAATATGTTGAAGATGTGCTCGGTTTAAATCGCAATTTAATCCACAAAAACTACTGGACAAATTTGGGCATAGCCGATGATCTGAACCGTTACAATTTTCATAAAATAAAATTATCGGATAATCGGTTTTTTGTGACAAAGATGAAAAGGCAGCCCGCAGAACAACCATTGGTTTTAAGTTCGCATCATCAGGCTGTTAAAGATATCGGCAAGAATCTGCAAATAGCGGCGACTTCACTGGACGGCAAAATAATAGAGGCGCTCACCCACAAAAAATATCCGAACGTTCTGGGCGTTCAGTTTCATCCGGAAGTTTACGCGCTCTACGACAGCGCCGGAAACAATTACAGGTTTAGTCCGTACGATTCGCTTTCGGTAAACGATTACGAGCTGCTTAAAAAAGAAAACAGTCTGCGGTTTCATTACGATTTCTGGAAATATTTCAGCAATTTGTTTTAAAAAGGATTAATAATGAAAAAAATTAATTTAATCGGATTTTTAGCCTTAATTTCTCTCTGGCTATTTACAACAAACTGCGCTCAAAACAATCAGCCCGTTAAAGGCGATATCGGCGATGTCATTTTACGAAACGCGGATAACTATTTTTCGCTTGATTTAAAAAATTATCCCAAACACGATAAGAGTTTACCCATCGGCATTTTTGATTCCGGCACCGGCGGTCTGGCTGTGCTCGACGTTATTCTTAACTACGATCGGCATGATAACGCTTCAAGGCGATTCATTGCCGCCGGCGACGGTATTCGTGATTTTAAAAACGAGTATTTTATTTATCTTGGCGATCAGGCTAACATGCCGTACGGAAATTATTCGAGAGAAAACAACATTCCTCTTCTTAAAGAACATATCATCAAAAATGTGCATTTTTTAATGGATAATAAGTACTATCCCGATCCGGACGCTACCGCTTATAAAACCGATAAAGAATCGGTAAAAGCCATTGTAATTGCCTGCAACACCGCAACCGCTTACGGCAAAAGCGACATTGAAAAATTTTTAAGTCGGGCAAAACTAAATATGAAAGTAATCGGCGTAATCGATGCCGGAGTAAAAGGAGCGTTAAGCATCTTTAAAAAATCGGAAAGCGGAAGCATCGGTATTATGGCGACGGCGGGCACTGTATCTTCGCAGGGCTATGTAAAAACGATCAGAACACAATTGAAGAAACGGAATTACAACGGAGTTATCGACATCTTTCAGCAGGCGGGCATCGGTTTGGCGGGCGCGATCGACGGCTCCGACGATTATATATCGCCCGCAGCCACCAAACCCCGCGCCGAATACAAGGGACCTTCCGAGAATAATCCCGATGCGGCTATCGATTTAACGATTCTGGATCGTTACGGATTTGACTGGAACGGCAACAAAATGCTTTACGAAGGCGACAGAAAACATCCCCAAAACATTCAGATTAACTCCGTTGAAAATTATATTGCCTATCATGTGGTTTCTTTGCTGGAAAAAATACGCAAAGCCGGTAATTCCAAGCCGTTGAAAGCCATCATTCTGGGCTGCACGCATTACCCGTTTTTTACGGATGTGTTTGAGCAAAATCTGACAAGACTTTACAATTACCGGGAAAACGGAAAATACATCTATCGCCCGTTTATGGCTAAAAAAGTTGCCCTGATCGATCCCTCCCTTAATACTGCTAAAGAACTTTATGCCTATCTTGACAGCTTAAAACTGTTCAACTCCGCCGATCTGTCAAAAAGCGAATTCTATATCAGCGTTCCGAATAAATTGAACAGAAATGTCCGGCTCGATTCAATGGGCAATTTCACCTATAAATACAAATACGGAAGAAAGGCGGGATTTATTCAGCAATACGTGAAACGGGTTCCCTTTAGCAAAAAGACAATTTCGCCCGATATTGCAGATCGTTTGCGTAAAAAAATTCCTTTTACTTTTGAACTTATCAAGGAATTCAATCGCAGTAATCCTAAAATGCGCGCCATCCCTGCAAGTGAGAAGTTTTAAAGTCTATTGACCGCATCCCGACCGTTCGTTTTACAAAGAGCGGTTTCACGGAAGAAGGCATCAGAGTAATCGGACGAAGCGGCAAAAACATTGCGGTATTTTTGTTCGGTCTGCAATATCCACAAAAAGCCGTGGTTAATTTCTCTAATATGCATTACACTTTAATAAAAGTTCAATTCAATCTGAAGCATGATTCTCAGTAGGTAAATTCTAATATGTTGGATTTTAATTTTTTTCTCCATATTGGATATTTTATTTCTTTATTATTAAACTCATAATCAATAAATCTTGGCTTATATTCTAACCACAATTTGTAAGTTAAACCTTTTGAAAATTTCAAATCATAAAACGCTTCAAAATCAATCGTATCCT
>JAADIP010000148.1 GCA_013151275.1 Calditrichota bacterium
ATGCGTAATGCGTAATGCGTAATGCGTAATGCGTAATGCGTAATGCGTAATGCGTAATGCGTAATGCGTTTAACGGATTTTCGTCTTTGAATCAATTTTCTTGACAAATCTGCTACGGTACTGGTTTTCAAAATTCAAATGACTAAAACATTTTTCAGGATTTTCTCTATTATTACTTTGATTTCCAAATCGTTTAGAATTTTTGTCATTCAGTCATTCGAATTTGTTTCGTATTTCGATATTCGAATTTCGGATTTACGACTTATGATTGACGATTTATTATTTACTCCTCAGTCCACTTACTTGTCATTTTGTTACTCATCACGGCTTTCTGCTCTCTGCATTCTGCTTTCTGACATTCCTTTTTCTTTTTCTTTCTCGTCACCTTTCACCTTTGCCCTAAAGGGCGGAGAAAAAGGGGGAGGCTTCTTTGTTCCCAGCAATAAATTACTTAGGTTAATATCTTTTTATTCCTACTGAATTTATCCTAAACAACTAAACCTCTAAACTCTGTTACTTTGTTACTCGTCACTCGTCACTGCTCTCTGCTTTCTGCTTTCTCTTTTTTCCTTTGTCATTTGTCATTTGTCATTTTTCTTACTCATTACGCGTTACTTTGTCACTTTGTCACTATGTTACTATGTTACTCGTCACTTGTCACGACCCCGTCACTTTTCTCCCTTCGCTTTTGCTGCCGGTGAGCTGCCTTGTAATTCCTACTACTTTACCTTTTTTCAAATGAAATTCGACTTCCAATTCCAGTTCTTTGGAATAGAACAAAGTATCCGATTCGGCAAATAAGGGAACCCAATAACCGCTTTTGGGCTGAGCCTTTAAATGATCCCCTTCTCTGCGAATCTGAAATTTCCAATCGCCCATCTCGTAATCGCCGGCGTACATATCCAACAACTTCGACGCAACGGTTACCTCTTTTCGTTGTTTTGCCGATTCGCCTATCTCGCGAATCCAGATGTTGCGGTAACGCACCGGATTACCGTGATCCTGCAGGGCTAAAAAACCTTTTTCCGAGTGCGGCGTATAGGGTCGGGCTTTCAACCAGTCGGTGGGTCCCCACAGTTCGGCGTTGTCTTGAACCAAAACGCCGTTGTGAAAGACGGTCATTCTGGCTTTACGGATTAAATTACCCTCTCTGTCCCAACGTGGTCCATGGAAGATGATATCGTACGTCTGCCACTCCCCGGGTTTACGGCTGACATTGACCAGGGGCGGATATTGCCCGTAGATAGCCGCGCATTGTCCGTCGGCATAGGTGACGTTTTCATAGGAATCGAGCACCTGAACCTCGTATCTGCCCATCAGAAACACGCCGCTGTTGCCGCGTCCCTGGCTTGTTCCTTTTGGCGGATAGGGCGTGGCAAATTCAACATGCAATTGACAATCCCCGAAATTCCGATACGTACGGATATAACCGGCTCCTTTTACCGATTCCATGTAACCGTTTTTGATAATCCATTTTGCCGGACTGCCGTCCATGCTGCGCCAGTCGGAAAGGTCTTTTCCGTCAAAAAGAACAATAGCGTCGGAAGGGGGTCGCCCGGGTTGTTCCTGAGTGCTAAATGTCCCCGGTTCGATGATCGGAGGACGCGGTCGCGACCAGTCGTGTACTTTCCATCTGCCCTGAGCGTTGCCGCTAAGCGGGATAAGAAGAACAAAAACGGCGAAGCATTTTAAAATAAATTCTATTCTCCGGCTGATTGCGCATATCATTTGGATCTCCCTCCGCATTTGGTTAATTAAATAGATCTAAAAATAGAAATTATTGGTAAAAAAAACCAATTTTTAATTTTTGCAGAAAGGCTAAACGAATAATCCTGAAAGGCGGAAGTTTCGTTCTCGGTCATTAAGTTTAATACCCATTAATTTGCCGGAGTAGTGGAATTTGCAGATCAGTATGGCGTGGGGAATTTAGAAAAATCGTTTGTTCGGCTATTTGAGCAAAATATCCTGCGCAGAAGTTTGTTTGAAAGTTAAGCCGGAAGAGGCATCGGACTTAAAATACCGTTCATTTTGAGAGATGACGGTTTTAATTCCGGTAAATTACACTTGATTTTTAAGACCTGCCGCTATAAATTTGTCAACTGATTTGCCGGAGTGGTGGAATTGGCAGACGCGCTGGACTCAAAATCCAGTCCCCTTCGGGGGGTGTCGGTTCGAGTCCGACCTCCGGCACTTTTCTGAAAGGGAATTTTTGAGATTCCCTTTTTTTATTTTAATATGTTAAGCGGCTTCTCCGGTTAAAAGTTAAGGGTATAAGGGTTAAGAGTTAAGGGTTAAGCGTATAAGCGAACCTCTTCGATTTACTTAGCACGATAAATTGTTTTCACCGCTTACTGCTTTCTCTTTTTTCCTTTGTCATTTGTCATTTTTCTTACTCATCACGCATCACGACTCTGTCACTCTCCGCTCCCTGAGCCTGTCGAAGGGAGCCTGTCGGGTTACTTTATTACATTGTTACTAATTACCCATCACGGCTTTCTGACAGCCGATTATGAGCAACGGACTGATTGTTCGCAGCCCTTTATTCCACTATTTTCGTTGTCCGCCACAGCTTATTTTTAGCATCCTCTTAATTTAATCGGTTTTCTACCGATATTCTGAAAATAAATGACCGACTACCAAAGACCGGGATACCGATTAAATGAACTTGCATCATTCTGTTTTTAAAATATCCGTAACAAACGGACTGGAAGACATCCTGACATACAGGGATGAATGGAACCGTCTGCTGAAAACAATTCCGTTTTACCTTCCCACCATGACCTTCGAATGGCAATCAGCCTGGCTTCAGGCGAATTCTTCTTTAGCCGATCATCTCCATTTTATGATGATTCGGGATCGGCATAATACGCTATGCGCAATCATTCCCCTGTTTAAGACCCGTTCGCAACTCTTTTTCAGCGAGCTGGACGTTTACACGTTTTCGGGCTCCAGAGATCAAATTAAAACCGCGATTATTTGTAAACCCGAGTACCAGCTTTCCGTTATCCACGAAGTACTGCACTATTTTTACGAACAGCGCAAAGATTGGGATTTACTGACATTGCGCAGGCTGAGCACCCGAAAAGCCGACGATGTGTTTCTGGAGCGAATTTTACACAAACACCGCTACCCGTTTTCCATCGAGTCGGTTCTGCGGATTCCGTTTGTGGAATTGGAAAACGACTGGGAATCTTACTGGAACTCCCGAAAAAAACATTTCCGACACGAGATCAAACGCAAGACAAAAAAACTCTCGCAATTGGGAAATATCGAATATGAAGTCTTTGAATCGCCGATTGCCGGTGAACGATTTGAAAATTTTCTGAAATTGGAAAACAGCGGATGGAAGGGCAGAAACCGATCCTCGCTGCTTCATCGCCCCGGTTTAATGCGCCTTTATTCCATTCTGTCCGGTATCCAGAGCGACTATCTGAAATTGCTGATGTTTAATCTTAACCTTAATCAAAAAACGATTTCATCATCATTGTGTTTAAAAACCCCTCACGGATTGTACGTATCCAAGATTGCTTACGATGAATCGTTTAACAAATTTTCTCCCGGCATATTACTCCGCTTACATGAAATTAAATACTGCTTTGAGCGGAATTTAAAAATTTACGACTTTTCCGGTAAGGAGCAGCGATGGATGAAATCCTTTACCGATCGCGGGCATTATGTTATGGATTACATCATCTACCGCAAAACGGCTGCATCTTTAATTCGCTATCTGGGATTTACTAAACTACGTCCCTTGATCAAGCACTCTCATCTCACCGAACGATTTCTGAAAAATTTAATTGACGAATAGAACCTTTCAAAGGGCGCCGGAATATAAGCCGCCGTCCGCCTGAATTGTTGTTCCGGTAATATAAGAAGCCTGCTCGGAAGCTAAGAACGTAATCAGCGCGGCAAGGTCTCCGGGCAGCCCTATTCTTTTCATCGGGATTTTGTTTTCCCAGTCCGAAAGAATGTCCTGCCTGTCTTCGCCGGCTTCGGTTCGTTTGCGGATAATCCGTTCCAGACCGTCGGTTAAGTGGTAGCCGGGCGCCACGTTATTTACCGTTATTCCGAATTGCCCGACTTCCATGGAAAGCGATTTTGCCAATCCCACGACAGCCAGACGTAGCGCGTTGGAATAGATTAACCGCTCCACCGGCGCCTTTACCGAGATAGACGTTATATTGATTATTCTGCCCCATTTTTGTTTTTTCATTATCGGAAGCGCGCTTTTAACCGAACGCACCACGGTCATGAATGTAACCTCATACCAGTAATGCCATTCTTCTTCCGTGGATTCTTCGAATGACTTCACCGGGGGACCGCCTGCGTTGGTAATAAGGATATCGAGTCCTCCGAGCGCATCGGCGCTTTTCCGCATGAATTGGAGCAAAGAATTTTGATCGGAGACATCGACCGTTTCGGCAAACACCGGCGCTTTGGTTTGCTCTCTTATTTCCGTGACGGCTTGATTTAAATTTTCCGGATTTCTCGAACAAACGGCAAGGCTGCATCCTTCTTTCGCCAGAGCCAACGCCGCGGCTTTGCCCAATCCCTTGCTTGCCGCCAGAACAACTGCTTTTTTGCCCTTCAATCCCAAATCCATCGCTTCCTCCGCTGTTTTTATTTTGATGGGTTTAATTACCGTAACATATTTGCTTTAAAATCAATCCGATTAATCGGAATTTAATAAACAGTCCCTTTTAACGACAATAAAATAAAATGAAAAAAAGAATATCAATCCGGGCGGCAAAGGAGTTGATCGATAAAAAATTTAATTCCGGATTCACATCGGAGGATTACAAGAAATTTTATGTTTATTTCAATGGTTCACACAAACCTGTCCGTCTTATTTTTTTTCCAGAATTTCACGAACAAGCCGAGCCAGCGCCAAGGGACTAAAAGGTTTTTGAATAAAATTCAGACCCGCTTCCAGAATATTATGGTGTTGCACGGCATTATCCGTATAACCGGACATATAAAGCACTTTTAAATTTTCCATTCTCTTTTGCAGTTTGTCCGCTAAAATTCTGCCGCTCATTCTGGGCATTATTACATCCGTAATCAATAAGTCTATGGGAATTTTCTGTTGTTCGACCAGTTGCAAAGCCGAAACGCCGTCTTCCGCTTCAAAAACAAGATAACCCTGTTTTTTTAATATGTGAACCACGATTTTTCGAACAGCGTCGTCATCTTCCACTAATAAAACAGTTTCTTTGCCGTGCAAATCTTCGAAAGAAACTTTCTTCTCTATTGTTTGATCCAATTTTTCGACAACGCGCGGCAGGTAAATTTTAAAAGTGGTTCCTTTTCCTTTTTCGCTGTAAACCCAGATATTTCCTTCGCTTTGTTTAATAATACCGTAAACGGTTGAAAGTCCCAGACCGGTTCCTTTACCTCTACCCTTGGTTGTAAAGAAGGGCTCAAAAATTCTGGATTTTATTTCTTCATCCATCCCCACGCCGTTATCGGTCACCGCCAGAATTATGTATTCACCGCTTTTTACTCCGATGTGACTTTTCAGATAGCTGTCGTCAACTTTAAAATTTGCCGTTTCGATGGTTAATTTTCCTCCGTTGGGCATGGCGTCGCGGGCATTGACAGCTAAATTTAAAATCACTTGCTCCAACTGACCCGGGTCTGTTTTTACATTTCCCAGCTGAGGATCCAATATGGTCTCCAACTCGATATCTTCGCCGATCAAACGACGCAGCATTTTCACCAGATCACCGATCAACGAATTCAGATTCAAAACTCTCGGCTGCAAAATTTGACGGCGGCTGAAGGCAAGCAACTGACTTGTTAAGCGGGTCGCCTTTTCACCGGCTTTTAAAATCTGTTCGATTGTCTGATAGAGTTCGTGTTCGGAATTCAATTTATCCAATGTCAATTTGCTGTATCCGTTGATCACAGTCAGCAAATTATTAAAGTCATGGGCAACGCCGCCCGCCAGTTTGCCGATAGCTTCCATCTTTTGAGCCTGATGAAATTGTTCTTCCAGTTTCTTTTCATTGGTAATATCGCGTTTTACAGCCGCAAAATTAATGATTTCCCCTTCTTCGTCTTTGATCGGAAAAATCACCGCCTCTTCATAATACAGCTTACCGTCTTTACGCTTATTAATAAATGTGCCTACCCATGTTTCGCCGGAAGTTATTGTCTCCCAAAGATTGCGGTAAAACTGATCGTTATGCGCTCCGCTCTTTAATAAGCGCGAATTTTTACCGAGCACTTCGTCCGACTTATACCCCGTAATCTTTTCGAAAGCCGGATTGACATAGGTGATATTTCCCCTCAGATCGGTTATGACCACCGCTTCGCCGGCTTGTTCGATGACCGATGCCAGACGGGAGAGCTGTAATTCCGCTTTTTTACGTTCGCTGATATCGCGGGCGATTCCAAGCACAAGTTCTTCGTCGTCAATCCGAACGGGAATCGCGCGTATTTCCACCGGCACTTTACTTCCGTCTTTTTTTGTCAGCACGAATTCAATGGGACCGCTTTCCAGACCGTTCCGAACTTTCGTCAATTCCTCTTTTGCTTTGAGGATTTCCTGCCCGAAAAGTAATCCCGATTTAAGAACGCTTTTCCCGTTCAGCTCTTCTGGCGAATATCCCGAAAGCTCTTCCGCCGCTTTATTGGCGTTAATAAAAACGCCGTTCATATCGTGCATGTAATAAGCGTCGGGTGCAAACTCAAACAAAATCCTGAATCTCTCTTCACTTTTCTTTAAAGCAATCTCCGCCTTCCTGCGATCGGTGATATCCAGAAGCTGTCCCACGGTAAAAACTTTGCCCGCCGTATCCTTTATGATAGTCGATTTTATCTCTAATAGCCGGATTTCTCCGTCTTTACGAATAACCTCGAATTCGTACTGCGACGGAACGTCTTCTCCCCGATGTCTGCGGACATAACGATCCGCAACCAACTGTTTGCTTTCCGGAGTCAGAAACTCACGAAAATCATGCCAAAGAATCTCTTCCGGCGGTCTATTGAGAAGCTGACAAAGTTGTTTATTTACGTAAATAAACTGATAGGCGTCGTTCACAATAAGAATTCCGTCATGGGAGTTTTCCACAACCGAGCGGAAGCGTTCTTCACTTTCGTACAGGGCTTGCTCGGCATGCTTTCTTTTAACGGAAGCAGCCAACACATTGCCCACACCCTGCAGGAAAAGAAGATCGTCTTTGGTAAAATCGCGCGGCTTGCTTGTGTAGGCGCTTAATATTCCGAAAGGATCTTCCGGATTTCCGATAATCACTTTCATTCCGCCGATAATTTTGTGATCGATTAAATGCCCGGAAGGCTTGAACCGTTTTTCATCAGAATAATCTTTTACAATAAGCGGATTTCGATTAATCAGCGTGTAACCGGCATCAGAGCTTTTTTTAATTTCAACTTCAACGGATTCGTATAAATTTTCATCCCAGCCAATGCCCGCTTTTAAAATCAATTTCTTTTTATCCGGTAAAAGCTGAAGAATTTCAACGAATTCCACGCCTAAAGTCTGCGCCGTTTTTTTAACGGCAATATCAAAAAATTCACGCAAATCCTTATCGGATAACGCCAACTCTCCTAATTCGGCAATGGTTTGCTGCTGTTTGGTGTGCGTTTTTACGGCTTCTTCCGCTTTCTTTTGCACCGTAATATCGCGCGATAAACTGCAAAGTATAAAACCCGCGTCCGTTTTAATAGGAAAAATTGTCGCCTGAATATAATACGGCGTACCGTCCGCTCTTTTTAATTTTCGCTCCAATATCCTGTTAAGCCAGGGAGCTTCTCCGGTTTTTAACGTTTTGCGAATAGAGGTTTTCAGGTTCTTCAATACTTCGTTTTTATTCCTGTTCTTCGGATTAAGGAGGAACTCGATTTCCCAGACAGGTTTGCCGATTGCTTCTTCGGATTTTAGTCCCGTGATCCTTTCCAGACTGCGATTCCAATGGATCACTTTACCCTGTTCATCGGTGAGCGAGATGCCGTCAAAGGATTGATCTATTAAATCCCTGAATTTTTTCTCACTCGTATGCAGAGAAATTTCCGCCTGTTTTTGAGAAGTAATATCTTTGACAATATGAATCGCTCCGAGAATTTCACCGCTTTCGTTTCTGTGCGGATCGACGGTTATTTCAAACCAGCGATTGCCGTCCTCTTCTTTTATTACGGTCGTTTCCCGCATTCCGCTTTTCAGCATTTTTTCCAGCGGACACCGGACTGTCTTTTTTTCGTTTCCGGGCAGAAATTTACAGCAGGACATGCCGACCATCTCTTTCGGCTCCGCTTTGTCTAAAACGCATCCTCCGCTGTTTGACCGGATAATTTTCCCGGACAAATCCACCAGACATACCCAGTCGGAAATCGAGTTGACGGCTCCTTCCCATTTTTCGTAATTCTCAATCTCCGTCAAAATTGTATTTTTTGCCGATTCGTTATCTTTTAACGATTCTTCAACAAGTCGCTTTAATTCGTCGCTGTTTAACATTCGATCCTCTTTAATTTTTAAGCCGATTACCGTTTTTCGTCCCAGATTATCCCAAATCAATATTAATCAGAAAAGAATGTTTTTCCAAAAATGATTCTGTTTTGAAGACAATCAAAAATAATGCAGATTCATATAATCAATCCTTACGTAATTATCGTCCCGAAAATTAAAGATGTTAATGTTTTTTACAATACCGTTAAGATTAAACCTTTCTTCCGTGAACCAGGCTGCGCCTGAATCTCGTTGGTACAAAGAAAGAAAAAAAATTACGGGAGTTAAGGTCAAACTCGTAAAATTCTGCAAGAATATCGGGTCATTTAAATATGATTGAGTTAGCTCTGAAAATCTTATTCTGTCATTTCAAACGCATAGAGAAATCTTTTAATTCCGACAAAAAAAAGATTTCTCGTCGCTGCGCTACTCAAAATGACAATTTCAGACCTTTTCGGAGCGGATGCATGATTATTTTTTAAACTTAGTTTTCTGATGATTAATTCGGCTGATTTTTTATGCGCGTCGTATTTGGTTTTAAAATCAATCCGTTTTAACTTATTGCAGATTGAAATTGAAAAAGATGTTAATTTTTTGTTCATGTGAAATACATTCTGTTCCGATGATGTTTTATGCATTTCAGATGAGGTGTTACAGGAGACCGTTTATGAGAGAGTTTATTCGTATTGCCAGCGGGCAGGGTTACTGGGGCGATCGTTTTGACGCGCCGATCGATCAGGTTCGCGAAGGACCGATTGATTATCTTATGATGGATTATCTGGCTGAAGTCACCATGTCCATCATGCAAAAACAAAAATCCCGTGATCCCAATTTGGGATACGCCAAGGATTTTATTCGCTTAATGGAAGTTTTATTGCCCGATTTGGTGGAGAAGAATGTAAAATTGATCACCAACGCCGGCGGAGTGAATCCCGTGGCTTGCATGATTGCGGTGAGGGAAATCGCCGAACGCAAGGGTTACAAGGGATTACGCTTAGCCGCCGTTTACGGAGACGATATTCTGAATTATCTCGACGCTCTGATTGCTTCGGGCAACGAGCTTAGAAATATGGAAACCGGCGAGAGTATTCAAACCATCCGCAACCGAATCCGCAGCGCCAATGTCTATTTCGGCGCCCGACCCGTGGTGGAGGCTCTGGAACAAGGCGCTCAGATCATTATTACCGGACGCGTAACCGACACGGGTTTAACGCTTGCGCCGATGATCCATGAATTCGGCTGGAAATGGGATGAGTGGGATAAGCTGGCGGCTGGCATTATCGGCGGACACATCAACGAATGCGGCGCTCAGGCGAGCGGCGGAAACTTTTTAGCCGGTTGGAAAGAGGTCCCCAAAATGGAACGCATCGGATTCCCCATTGTGGAAGCCTACCCGGACGGCACGCTGATCATCACCAAACATGAATCACTGGGCGGGCTGGTCGATGAACGAACGGTGAAAGAACAATTAGTTTACGAACTGGGCGACCCGAAAGAATACATTACTCCCGATGTGGTTGCCGATTTTACTTCCATTCGATTAAAACGGGTCGGCGAAAACAGGGTAAAGGTTTTTGACGTTAAAGGCGCTCCGTTTACGGAATTTTACAAGGTCTCGGTTTCGTATTTTGACGGCTTTACCTGCATCGGGCAGTTAACTTACGCCTGGCCCGACGCTCTGGAAAAGGCAAAAAAGGCTGACGAAATTATTCGTAAACGCATCGAATATCTCGGTTTGACATTCGAAGAAATCCATACCGAATTTTTGGGCTACAACGCCTGCCACGGAACAACCGCCCCGCCGATTCCCGATCCCAATGAAGTGGTTTTTTTGATCGGCGTGCGCGGTAACAACAAAAAGGACATGGAAAAATTCGCCAATGAAATCGTCCCTCTCGTGCTCACGGGTCCGCCGACGGTTACGGGCTTCGGCGGAGGCAGACCGCGCGTTCGGGAAGTTATCGCCTATTGGCCTGCGCTTCTCAAAAAAGAAGAAGTCGCTCCCAAAGTTCTTACAATAAGTGTAATCTAAGGTTTGAGGAAACGATTATGAAAGTGCAACTCATTAAACTCGCTCACGCGCGTTCCGGAGATAAAGGCGACACAGCCAATGTCGGCATTATTGCCCTTAAACCCGAATATTATGAAATTCTGAAAAAAGAGGTCACGCCGGAACGGGTAAAGGCGCATTTCGGAGAGATGGTAAAGGGTGCGGTGCAACGATTCGAAATGCCCAATATCGGCGCTCTGAATTTCCTTTTGCACAACGCGTTGGGCGGCGGCGGTACAACCACGCTTAAACACGACGCTCAGGGTAAAACCATCAGTACCGCTCTTTTGCGCATGGAAATAGATGTGCCGGACGATTTGGCGAATTTTTAACAAGACATTTCACTAATTTTAGTCTCAATTAAGCCGATAGATAGAGAATCATGGCGAATATCACATGAAAGTAATTTTGTTTCTTTAACTTGTGTTTTAAAAATAAGCTCCGTGCAAATAGAAGGAGATAATGAATGATCAAAAGCGCAGCACTTTTAACAGGTCTTTTTATTTTGACGATTTCGTGTTCATTACCGGAACCGGAAGATATCATTCCCCCTGTGGTGAGGGTGATTTATCCTTACGAAGGAGCCGTAATTTCGGACAATATCCAGATTAATATCGAAGCCTCCGACGATGACAAAGTGGCGTCGGTCTGGTGCTATGTGGACGGACAGGAAATCGGAAAAGTAAAATCGTCGCCTTATCGTCTGAATTTGAATATTCAAAATTACGAAAAGAAAATTCCCCATGTTTTGATGGCTGCGGCTATGGATAAAGAGGGAAACATCGGTTTTTCACCGACCATTACTTTTGTAATCGCCGAAGGCAAAGATAACGTGAATCCGACGGTGGTTATTCTGAATCCCCAATCGGGTCAGATTGTCGAGGGAATTGTAAATGTCGTCGCCCATGCGGAAGACGATCGCTCGGTTCAAAAGGTGCGTTTTTACATCGACGGTAAGTTGGTGGACTCCACAGCGGCTTATCCTTATATGTACAACTGGAACACGACGGGTTACTCCGATTCCACTGCGCACACCATTTACGCCGAAGCCATTGACGGCGGCAATAATAACGCTTTTTCGCCGGTGGTCACGGTAACGGTTTACCCGCGTTCGGGTCCTGCGGCTGACAATTCGGCTCCCAGAGCGCTCTTTCTCTATCCCATCGGCGGCGAGACAATTACGGGAACTATCAAGGTCTCGGTGGATTTGCAGGACAACGTTAAGGTGAGCCGTTCGGAATTTTTTGTGGACGGGATTTTAACCAAGGAAGAAAATGATCCGCAGTCGCCCTGGATATTTGAATGGAACACGGCATCGGTCGCCGATACGGTTGCAACAACGCATTCGCTTTATGTAAAAGCCTACGACGAGGCGGGCAATGTGGGGACAAGCGGATTGCTTATTTTAACGGTTCGGTAAAAGGGCGGGAATCAGAAAGCGGGGGAAAACACGATTCAGGTCGTTTACGACCTTTGGAAGCCCCTTTAGGGGCTTGAAATGACAAATCGCGGATAATCGGAATTCTCGCTCCCCCGCGGGTTTAGCTTTCAATACCCCGGCAAAAAAGAACACCAAAACACTTTGGATTTACGAATTACTTATCGTTAAGCGTGTAAGGGTTAAACGTCTTCTCCAGATCACGAATCACGGCTTTCTGATTTTTCTTTTTTCTTTTGTCATTTTTCTTACCCGTCACTCGTTACTTGTTACTTTGTTACTCATTACGCATCACGCATTACGACCTTGTTACTTTGTAACTTTGTAACTTTGTTACTCGTCACTCGTCACTTTGTTACCTGTCAAGTCCTTCTCCCCAACCAACTAATCATTATCCACATCCGCTTTGAATGAAACAAACACCGGACAGTGATCTGAAATCTTTTCGTAATACTCGGGAATAGCCTCTCCGTCGTAAGAAGCCGCGCCGCTTCCGCACATTCCGCCCACACTCACACTGTTCGGAATCATCTCAAACTTCGCGTCATCGGAAATAAATATCTGATCGATTAAAGAACCCTCAATATGTTCTTTGGAGTAATCGGGTTGCCAGTAATTGCTGTAAAGATGCCTCTTGCTTAATTCCCCTGTTGCCCAGTAAAAATTCAATTTTTGAATTCGATCATTAAACTCGTTGGTACCCAATCGTGATACGTTGTTGAAATCACCCATTAAAATGATATCCTTGTCTCCCGATTTCTCTTTGAGATCGCTTATTATTTTCTGCAAAGCCTGCCATTGCTTCTTGCGGATTTTCCAGCCGCTCGGAGCCGCCTTTAAATGAACGATAATGGCATGAAAATCAAAACCCGAAGGTTTATATTTAAAATATCCGCGAAAAGCCGGACGCAGCCACGAATCCGGATTAAGCGCCACGCTAAAATATACCTCCGGATCGCCTTTTAATTCTAATACCGATGAATCATACAAAAACCCGACTTTTTGAGAACCTTTGGACGGCGCGTAAATAAATTTATACTGCTGACCTAAATATTCCTGAGCCTTTTGCTCGAATAATTTAGTGTCCACCACTTCCACAACGCCCAACAGCTCAATATCCAGTTTTTTCAGCAAACCAAATAAAGCGGGAATATCGGTCGGATTCCCCTGCGGCGGATTGCGCAGGCTGATTCCGTACTGCTTCATCATTTCCCCGTCATCTTTGCAGGGAAACCATTCAACATTAAAACTGCCTACTTCAATCACCGCTTCTTTTTGCGCGACCAAAATAAACGGAATCAATAACAGAAAAATCAAACGTGCTAAACGCATAATCACCATCCTTAACTTATCGATTTTGTGGGGATTTGAGTTAAATTTCTAAGATACCGAACCAATGTCTCCAGCTTTTGATCGAGCGTCTTTGACTCATTGGTACGAATATGCAAATTGTAAATATGATCAAAACGACCCGATTCAAGATTGATCTTTAGCGGAGCGTTCAAAATAGCGCAAACATAAGTACAAAATTTATCTTCATTCTGATTCAAATCGATAACCAAATCGATCTTCTCCGATTGAAACGTCTCCAGATACTCCTTTTTAGGCAAACCCAACCACGTGCTGTCCTCTGCGCGAAATGTCTTCTTTTCAAAAGTTGAAATAATAACATCCCGCGTGAATATTTCATAAAGCTTTTGCATAAATCCCGAGATGAGATCTTCAATATTCGTATGTTCCGGAATGACTAATAAAATATGACGTATCTTTTTAAGATTCTCTCCAAAATCATACATCCTTTGAGGAGAAGACCGGCGCTTCAATCGCCAGTCCAAATATTTATCGAGCAGAATGCGTTTTAATCGTTCAATCAATGTTTTTTACCTCGTCTTTTCAGCCAGATTTTTTCCAGATATTGTTTTAATTTCGCCTCGCGTCCAAGTTCCGAAGGCTTGTAGAAAATTTCGTCCTCAAGCCCCTCGGGGAGATATTGCTGTTCCACAAAATGTCCGTTGAAATCGTGGGGATATTTATAATCACTCCCGTATTTCAGGCTTTTCATTAAAGCGGTCGGCGCATTGCGCAAATGCAGCGGAATCGGCTTTATTCCTCTTGATTTTACTAATTCCTGCGCCCGATTAATAGCTTTGTACGCCGCATTGCTTTTGGGTACCGAAGCCAGATAGGTGGTCACCTGCGCCAGAATGATTCGCGCTTCGGGCATGCCCACGTTTTTTACTGCGTCAAAAGCTGCCGTGGCTAAAGAAAGGGCGTAAGGTTCCGCGTTGCCGATATCTTCCGAAGCTAAAATAATCAACCGACGGGCAATAAACGTGGGATCTTCTCCGGCTTCCAACATGTGCGCCAAATAATAAACTGCTGCGTCCGGATCGCTGCCGCGTACGCTTTTAATGAATGCCGAAATCGTGTCGTAATGGTAATCGCCGTGTTTGTCGTAATACAATGGATTCTGATCCACGGCTTTCTTGATTAAATCCTCGGTAATCGCCACACGATTCCCGTCTTTTTCCGCCAGATGAAATGTCCTTTCCAGCAAATTAAGCGTCCGGCGTGCATCACCGCTTCCGTAAAATAATAGCGCCTCCATCCCCGGAAGTTCGAATTCATAATTCTTAAACAACACATCCTGTTTAATTGCGCGGTTAACAATCGTTTCCAGATCTTCAATAGAAAGTTCGTCCAGTTGAATTACCTGACACCTGGAAAGCAGAGGCGAAATAACTTCAAACGAAGGATTCTCCGTCGTGGCGCCGATCAAAACCAATGTTCCGTCTTCAACCGCATGCAGCAGAGCGTCTTGCTGAGCCTTGTTAAAACGATGAATCTCATCAATAAAAAGCACGGTATGTTTATCATAGTAGCGAATTTGATCCAACGCCTCTTCAATGATTTGCTTTACATCTTTTACTCCCGCCGTCACCGCCGAAATAGCCACAAAACGATACCCCACATCTTTTGCCAGCAAACGGGCAAGCGTTGTTTTACCCACTCCCGGCGGTCCCCAAAAAATGATCGACGGTAAAAATCCGGCTTTTAATTGTTTAATCAAAGCGGAATCCGGTCCGATCACCTTTTTATGCCCCACAACTTCCGACAACTCTTTGGGACGAATGCGTTCCGCCAGCGGCTGCCTTAAATTGTCATGCTGAGCAAAATCGAACAATGTATCGTTTTTTTTATTCATCGGTTTACCTTAAATCAACCGCTCATTGGATTAAATATTCTATCTCCAGCCTGGTTTCCTGCCCCGCTTTTACCAAAACTTCAAATTTTAAAAATCCGGCTTTTACTTCCTTCGGTTTTATATTCGATGAAATCAGTTTTGTTTCTTTGTATGCCGGAATATTCTCGATCACCTCGATGGTTACATCCTGTTTTTTGTGATTGCGCAGCCGATATTCGATTACCCTCTTTTCGGAAGTTTTGGACACCCGCTCTGTTTTTACCCGATTCCGCTCGCTGACCAGATCAAAAGCTTTGCCGATCGTTAATTTTACTTCTTCATCCCGCGGGGTGTGTTTAATCCGGTCTTCGCCGATAAACTCCAGTTCCTTTTGATCCTCTTTGTAAATTCTTACCTTGCCGGCGGGCAGGGCAATTCCCAAATTATTCTTTTTCAGATTCTTAAACGTTATCTTCACCGTCACTTCATTCGGATTATAGGAATTGACAATGTACTTCTTTTTTACGGAGATTCTGGTCTCCGGAAACAACTGAATTTGTTTGACCTGATTATTCAACAAGGTGGTTTTGCCCTGAAGCGTGTAAAGATAATATTCAAAAAAGGCTTTCTCCTCAAACCGTTTGGGAATAGTAAGAGCCATAACCTCGTTACGCCGCGGACGGGTTTTTCGGGGATATTCTTTTATTAAATGTAAATCCCCCGCCATCAATTTTAAACGCGCATTATTGTAAACCTTACCGCTTTGATTATTAATTGTTACCCAACATGCCAGTTGCACTGTTTTGTCGTCCGCGCTTAATTTTCCCACGTAATCTGCGCGCCAATTCAAACCCCGCGTGAGGTAAGAAAGCGTTAAAGAATGCTTTCCCGCTTTTTGTGCCTCAACCTTCCACACCAATGTGGGCTTTGTGATAAACTTTTCTTTTTGTGAAGCATAATCCTTTAAAATCACCTTTTGCCTGTCATTCTTGGGAATAATCTGCAAATTGCCCTCATCGTCCAGCAGCATCAAATACTTATCGGAACCGGACAGCAACCGTCCGCTCAACATCCCCTGCTCGGGGTCAACCAGCCAGATTTTTTGATCGACGGATTTTTCCAGTACCTTGTCAACGCTGATCAAATCGTATTCAAAATTCTGCTCCAAAACGATGAATGAATTGTTCTTGCTTTCGATCAGCACAGATGTGGGATCGATCTTTTCGGGAATATCGGTCAACAGGTAACTTTGCTTCCCTTTTTGCAGATCGATTACGCGGCTTTCGCGTACCAATCCCATGTCGGAATTGGTTACGGTTAACGAAAGATCATTTTGGGCGAATAACGAAGCCGTTAAAAACAACACCGCCCAAAACAAATTATTAACCGAATAATTTCTCATAATTACCTCGAATCTTTGCAAGGTTTTCGCGAATACTCGCTAATTTTTTTCGCTCGGTCTCGATGACCTTTTCGGGCGCTTTCTGTAAAAAGTTTTGATTATTCAATTTGGCAAGACAAGATTTTTCCAGACCCTCGAGCCGTTTCAATTCTTTTTCCAGACGCTCTTTTTCTTTTTCAAGATCCAGAGCCTCGCGCAGCGGAATAAAGTATTCTATTGATTGAACGACAACTGTCCCCGCTTCTTCCCTGGCAAAATCTTCCGGAACCGGCGTTAATTCTTCAATTTTGGCAAGAGCGGCAAAGTGATCATAACTCTGCCTGATTAACTGCTCAATCTCGCCGTCTGCCTTGTAATGTACCTTAATTTTCTGCCCCGGCGCAACATTCATCTCGGCGCGCAAATTTCGAATGGAACCGATCGATTCCTGAATAAAACGCATTTTTTCTTCTACGCTCTCGTCAATTAACTCCTCTTTAACGTCCGGCCAGGAAGAAATGACAATACTCTCTTCATCTTTTGCCTTCAGATTTTGCCAGATTTCCTCGGTAATGAACGGAATAAACGGATGGAGCAGATTCATTACCCCCTTCATAATGTGAGCGGCTACCGCCAGCGCTGTTTTCCGTTCAATTTCATCTTCAGCGTGGTAAAGACGCTTTTTAATCATCTCCAGATACCAGTCGCAATAATCATCCCAAAAAAAGTGGTAAACACTGTTCAGAGAATCATTCACCCTGAAATTTTCGATCCCCTGTGTGGTGTGCAGAATCGCTTTCTGATAGCGGCTTAAAATCCAGCGGTCTTCTAAGGTAAAATTCTCTTTGTATTTTTCGATTTCCGTTTCCCACCCGTCTTCGGCGTTCATGGCTAAAAAGCGGAAGGCGTTCCAGATTTTATTGGAAAAGTTGCGCCCCATCTCAAAGCTGCGTTCGCCCAGGTTGATGTCCTGCCCTTCGGAGCTCAGCATAATCAAAGTAAAACGGACCGCATCCGCACTGTACTGCTCAATCATTTCCAGAGGATCGATTCCGTTACCCAGCGACTTGCTCATCTTGCGCCCCAATTCGTCGCGTACAATTCCGTTAAAATAAACATGATGAAAAGGAATATCGCCCATGAATTCCAGCCCCGCCATAATCATGCGCGCAACCCAGAAAAAGATGATATCGGGACCGGTCACAAGCACATCGGTGGGATAAAAATATTTTAACTCGGGCGTGTCATCGGGCCAGCCCAAAGTTGAAAAGGGCCACAATTGCGATGAAAACCAGGTATCCAGCACATCCGGATCCCGTACCCATTTTTCTTCGGGAGTCGAAGGGTCGTCTTTACAAACCTTCACCTCGCCTTTTTCGTTGTACCAGGCTGGAATGCGATGCCCCCACCAGAGTTGTCGGGAAATACACCAATCGCGAATATTGTTCATCCAGTGTTCATACGTCTTTTCAAAACGCCCCGGCGGATGAAATTTGATTTTGCCCTCCTGAACCACACGCAGGGCTTCTTTGGCTAAAGGCTTCATCTTCACAAACCATTGAACCGAAAGATAGGGTTCGATAGCCACCTTGGAACGGTAACTATGACCAACCGCATGAACGTGCTTTTCTATTTTTTCCAACTGCCCCATCTTTCTCAATTCTTCAACGATTTTCTCCCGCGCTTCATAACGATCCAGTCCCGCAATGAAATCGGGAATGGGCAATTCGTCAATGTACTCGCCGTCTTTAAACTGCTGACAAACATGAAAAACTTTTCCGTCCTTGTCTAATATGATGACCATGGGCAAATCGTGCGCCAGACCGATTTCAAAATCGTTGGGATCGTGTGCCGGCGTAACCTTAACAAAACCGCTGCCAAACTCCTTATCCACATGTTCGTCGGCAATAATTTCCACTTCGCGGTTAACAAAGGGAATAATCACCTTTTTACCCAGCAAATGCTTCTTCTCTTCGTCGTCAGGCGCAATCGCCACCGCCGTGTCGCCCAACAGCGTTTCGGGACGGGTGGTCGCCACCACGATGTACTCATCCGAATCCTTAAATTTATAACGAATATGATAAAGATTTCCCTGAATTTCTTTGTGTTCCACCTCTTCATCGGCAAGAGCCGTCGCCGAAGCGGGATCCCAGTTAACAATCCGCAATCCTTTGTAAATCAAGCCCTTGTTGTAAAGACGGATAAACACTTCCTGCACGGCATTGGATAAACCTTCATCCAAAGTAAACCGCTCACGTTCCCAATCACAGGAACAACCCATCATTTTTAACTGATGAATGATCGTCGAACCGTTTTCTTCTTTCCATTCCCAGACCTTTTTTACAAATTTTTCACGACCGAGATCGTAACGGGATTTGCCTTCTTTTAAAAGCTCCCTTTCAACAACGCTCTGGGTGGCAATTCCGGCGTGATCGGTGCCAGGCAGCCATAATGCTTCGTGACCCAGCTTGCGATGATAGCGGATGAGAATATCCTGAATGGTGTTATTAAACGCGTGCCCCATGTGCAAACGAGAAGTAACATTGGGAGGCGGAATAACAATCGTAAACGGTTTTTTGTCCGGATTGACTTCCGCATGGAAATAACGCCTTTTTAACCATAAATCGTACCACTTGTTTTCAACCTGTTTGGGATTGTAAACCTTTGGAATTTCCTTACCCATTTACAATAGCTCCTGACTTTTTTCGGTTTCTTCTTATTATTAAACGCAAAATATAAAGAATTTTAAGGCTAAAGTCACTAAAATGATTGACAGCGTCGTCCGATAATCATCTTAATTGTCCGGCGCTCACCAAAACATCATTACAAATCCGCGCTAATTATCTCACATCGTTATTCTGCCGCGTTTCAAACTTATTTCAGCGCCTTAACAAACCGCACAATCCGCTCGCTGCTGCCGCCGTCCGGGTATTTCCAGAACATATTCAACAGTTTTTCGTAGTTTTTACTAATTTTCAGATTCCCGAGATCGGACAAAATTTTCAACAACTCGTCAAACCCGTTAACGATCTCGCCGGGCACCACTTCCCGATAGTCAAAATAAAATCCGCGCAGCTTCTGATAATTCTCCAGATCAAAGGGATAAAAAATGATCGGCTTTTTTAACAGCATATAATCAAAATAAACGGACGAGTAATCGGTAATCAAAGCCGTGGTAAATGGCAGCACCGGGTAAAGGTCTCCTTTGGCTTTTAAGGATTTAATGTTGCTTAAATCCTTAAACATCTTAAAACTCGAATCATTGGGATGCAATTTAATAAGCAGCAAAGCGTTCTGATTTGCCAAAACGGAGTTTAACGCCTCAATATCAGGAAATGCGGTCTGCAAAAAGTCTGACCGGTCGTCGCGCCAGGTGGGCATATAAAGCAAAACATGTCGGTAGGTTTCGAAACTTTTACAAAGATCGTACAAAAAAGACGGTTCTTCCCGCTTAATATATTCCTTTATTTCATTCGGGGGAAGAAAAAAGATGTCCGTGCGCGGATAACCCAGCGCCGGGCAATTTTCGGATTTAATCCTGAACGCGGAAGCAAAAAGCTTGCTTACGGTTTCCGATGTCGAAAGAACAAAATCGGGTCGGCGGTAAAGCCAGGGTTTGAAAATTTTAAAATACAGTTTTTGCTTTTCGTACCGATCGACAAACGGTCCGCTGTCGATATCGAATTCGATCTTTTTTAAAGGTATTCCGTGCCACAAATTAAAGATGACGGCGTTCCCCGAAGTCCAGAAATTAATATCGTCGATATAGGCGCTGATAAAATAATATTTTGCCTTAAGCCCGTAATAAAAGGCTTTAAAACTCCACTTGTAATAACAGGTTAAATTTTTCCGCCGTAGTTCAGACCAGGATTCTCTGTTATCGGTAATAAAAACGCATTTGATCTCGGGATGTTCTTTGGTCATATACAAAAACAAATATTTTGAATTGTCCAGAAAAGAATGATTCAACGGACCAAAAACCCAGATGTTCGCATCCCGTTTTAAAAACCTGGAAATAAAATAGAGCGGATAAAGCAAAAACGCCTGTACCTTGTGCGACTTGAAAATACTTCTTAACATACGTTATTCCAGATCATTTAAAATTTGTTCAAGCAGATCAATGGCTTCTCTGAGTTTTGAAGGAGAAATCTGTAAAAGATTTTTCAAAGCGGATTTTAACTGTGTGGAAGAAATTCCCCTCGTTCGCGGAAGATACACCACTTCGCAATAATCGCTCAAAAAATCGAATTTTCCTTTCCAGTCCTCTCCCATCACAAACACATCCACATTGTATTTTTGCACATCGGAAACTTTTTGTTCCCAGCTATTCTCCGGAATCACCTGATCCACGTATTTAATGCTGCCCACAATTTCAGCCCTTTGTTCATAGGGGATAATCGTCTTTTTGCCTTTAATCCGGTTGAATTCATCCGTGGAAACAGCGACGATCAGGCGGTCGCCAAGACTCTTGGCGCGCTGCAGCAATCGCAAATGCCCGATATGAAACAAATCGAAACTTCCGTAGGTAATTACTGTTTTTTGTGACTCCATACGCTTTCCTGTGTTTTTTTCAAAATTGACAAAATTTAAGAGAATTAAGTTAAAAGTTCAAAAGGAGTTTTTAATAAGCGGTAATCCGTTACAAATGCGTCAAAAAAACGGGCTTAATCGCCTTAATATTTGGATCGATATTCCGAAACTAAAACTCCGCTTTCCCTCCGTTTCTCCGCATCCGCCCGATTAAAATGATTCTATGATTAAAAAAACCTTTTTCAATTAAGTTTTAATTTACCGGAAAGAGACAAGTTAACTCAAAAAATAATTGTACGAAAATTTTACTTTTTTCTTTTTAGAATCAAATATATTTGAGCGTCGAAGGGAATTTTACCTTTAAAAGGCAATCCGCTATAGCGGGGGATGTTGTTACAGGAGCCGACTAAAACTTTCTCCACCGATACGGAAAGAACCTCATAATTAATTTTGGCAAAGACTTTTTTGAAATCATAAAGCAAAGTATCGGATGTCAGAGCGGATGCGACATAATCGTTCACCCGAGCTTTTACCGGACGCCCCTTTGCCAAAGACCAGTTCGCGTCATTTTTGGCATACAAAGCAAGATATTCGGATAGCCAGGGATATTCGACAATCCGACCGAGAAAAACGGAGTTAAATTTTTGACGGACAAAAAGAGAGTCGTTTCCGGTAAATGCTTTATTGAGAAGCCGAAGGAGGGATTCCTTGTCGATATCGCAAAGTTTAAATTCAGGATGACGGGCGCGCACGGTCAGAACTTCCCATTTCGGATCGGCTTCCAGACGTAATTCACATTCGCCGCATTGAATTTCGGCTACTGTTACGGTTTGCGCGGAGCCATTTTCATTGTAAGCGACAAAGAAAACGGCAATAAAAGTTATCCTCAAAAAGACGTTTTGAAAAAAGTTCATTACACTTTATTTAGATTGTCGGACATAACAGAATATATTCGGATTATTCCCTTAAATCAATACAGTTAAAAAAAAGAGATGTTTCTATTGCATTACGGTTTTTTCGTATCTAAATTTGATACAGTCGTATTCAATATTGATACAATTTATCATGTTAAAAAATTTACTGTCGTCTAAAGCCCGGATTTTACTTTTGAATCAATTCCTTATGCATCCGGATGAGGAATTTTACCTGCGTGAACTTTCCAATCTTTTTAAATTATCTCCGCGACCCGTAACCCTTGAGCTAAAAAACCTTGAGCTAAAAAACCGCAGCCGTCCTGAATAATTTTAATCATTCTTATTATTAACGTAAAATAAGAATTCAGGAAGTACGTGCAAGAGAACCTAAAATAATCTGAAAGATCTTCAATTAGTACTTGAAAAAACTATTTATCTAAACTATATTAAGACAAGATCCCATATTCCGATAATCCGATTATAAAGCTGAAAAAATTGAAAATAAAATTATCACTTTAATAGATTTACTCTGCCGATAAATCCGGAGAAAAAATGAAAATTTTCATTTTCATTTTTTTATTGATGAGTTGGAGTTTTTGTCAGTCTAAATGGGAGTGGCTTTCGCCATATCCGCAAGGTAATGATTTTATTTCAGCCGTTTCTAAAAATGGGATGGCATGGTTTCTTGGCGAAGCTAATACGCTTATCATGAGTCCCGACGGGGGCAATAGCTGGATTAATTATTCTCCCGTTGTGCTGCCTGTAAATCATTCCAGTTTTGGCATTTATCCTAAGCAGTTTATTACCATCGGGGGAAATTATCGTATTTATTCACTGGGCGGAAGCCGGATTTATCAAAGCGATGACACAGCTAAAACCTGGACAATAAGCAATTTACCCACCGATAACATCTTCTTTACTTCGGATAAATACGGTTTTAACGGATGGAATCCTCCCTTAAGAACAACGGACGGGGGTAAAACCTGGGTGAGATTTACTGATCCGTATCCGCCTAATATAGGCGGCATTAGTTTTATTTGGGGAATAGATACACTTGTCTGGGTTTATGGGTATGAGGATCGGTTAGCCTTAAGTACTGACGGAGGTAATTCCTGGAGCAGACTTGGCAAGCCAATTAATAAATTTCCTGATTCCACTTATTCCATGTTGTATCTGAACATTAATCAATATGGAATTGGTTTTCTTTCCGGTTACGCCATGTCAAATAGTGATTACCGACGCCAGCCTTTTATTTTAAGAACAGAGGATTTTGGTTATCATTGGAAACGGCAAAACACCGACTATGCGTATAGTTCCATCTTAAATATAAGCGAACACACCTGGCTTTTAATTGGAAATAATATGTGGGGAGTCTATGGATTATGCTACGAACCTTCTATATTGAAAAGCGTGGATGACGGAAAATCGTGGTACGAAACTTATAACCTCAGTCCGTATTACCCTGCTCCGACCGTTGCGGTCTGGATTCCCGAATTTGAAACTGTTATTGCCGGCGGATATTATGGCTGCATGATCAGATCCAAAGATTATGGCGAAAGCTGGGAATTGATTTATAAATATAAGAATCGGACTTTACATGAAATTAACTTTAATTACGTTCCGGAATTAAAGACAACCGTCGGTTATGCGGTTGGCGATTATGGAACCATATTGCGCTCATTAGACAGAGGAAAAAACTGGGAAACAAAATCGATTAATCTGGATTACGGTTTTTACCTGACTCAGGTAAAAGGATATAAAAATCATGTATGGGCTGCCGGTTCTCATACCACGTTACTACACTCCATCGACTTCGGCGCCAACTGGCAAAGAGTTTCTACGCCCTTTGACCAACCGATTAATGGTCAATACCTGGATTATTATGTTTTTAATTCACTGGATGTGTATAACGAACAATACATTGCAGGTACTGTTACTTTGCCTAACTATTATGCCATTAAAACCTACTGCATTTATTCGGAGGACGGCGGAAAATCCTGGAAATTATTCTCTTTGCCGCGTGGTAAAATGTTGAATGCCGTAAAAATTGTTAAACCCGGTCATTTAATACTTGGAGGCGACAATTGGTTGGTTTTCACGGATGTTTCCGGCTTTTTGCGGACAACAACGGATGGAGGCGCAACCTGGGATAGCCTTCACACTTTATATGGTGTTAACAGCATTGCCATGACCAATTGTACGGAAGGTATTGCTCTTGGATATCGCCACAACTATTTAACCCGCGATGGCGGGAAAACCTGGATTGCTACAAAAGCAAAAAAGTGGAATACACATGTGAAAAACTTTGCGGAAAATCCGAATCTTTTAGCCTGTATGGCAGAATTTAACATTTATACTTCAGATAATAATGGTTTAAACTGGAAATTATTAGTCGATAATATTCCTGTTAATCTTGATTATCATTCTTTTGCAATAATTGACGGCGAAGAGAATACTTTTTTAATTACGGAACGCCACGGATTTGTGAGAAAAATTAAAGATACGCCTGTAAATTTTGTACCCGCGGATTCCTGTAAACCGGATACAACCAAAGAAGATTCGCTTATTACAAATTTTGAACCATATCCGGATAAATTTTTCCTTTTCGGAAATTATCCGAATCCATTTAATGATAAAACGGTCATTAAATATCAACTGCCTGAACAACTTCCTGTTACAATCGAAATCTATAACAGCAAAGGACAGCTTGTTCTTGTTTCTAAAACCGAAGAGCAAGACAAAGGTGTTCATTTCTGGACTTGGGACAGCAAAGATAAAAAAGATAAGTATGTAAGTTCGGGGGTCTATTTTTATTTTGTTAAAGCAGGTACATTAAAAGCCCGGGGGAAAATGGTTTTAATCAGATAGATCAAGAATTACATGATTGGACTGATAAAGGTGCATCAATCGAGAAATATTTTAAGGAAGAAACTGATTATACCTTTTAATGGTCAATCGACTTTTGTTATTGAACTTAACGAAAAAAATCTTGAAGCTCCGGCGTTAGGACTCGAACCTACTCCCGTCCCGCCCAGGCGGGAGATAACAGCCACCCGCTCATTTTTCCCACTTAAATTCTCCCGCAATGACTTTTCCTATTAAAGATCTGCTCTTTTGCTTTTTAATAAATCGTTCCCAGTAATGCGCAGTCGTCCGGTCA
>JAADIP010000199.1 GCA_013151275.1 Calditrichota bacterium
TAATTCCCCCCTTTTAAAAAGGGGGGAACGCCGAAGGCAAGGGGGGATCTTATTTTCAAGCCGCACTGTCTTTGAATGTTTAGGTAAATTTATTAAGCTTTAAACGGCTTCTCCGGTTACTCGTTACTCTGTCACTCTGTTACTTTGTTACTCATCACGCGTCACGCATCACGACCTTGTCACTCTTCAGTGCTTTCTGCTAATCTTTTACTTTGATCTTTTTCCTTTAGTCTTTAATCTTGCCGTCACCCCTGGTGACGAATGTGGTTCACAATATTCTTAAAAATCCGCAATCCCTCGCCTTCTTCGGAATTTATGCCCCGTTGTTTTTTTCGCGTCCAGGCGGGATGATTGTAAAACGACAAATGAGCTTCCGGGTGCGGCATCAATCCCAGCACCCGCCCGCCGGGATCGATCAATCCCGCGCAATTCAACTCCGAACCGTTCGGGTTGTAAGGATATTCGCCGGTGCCGTTGCCCTCGGGATCGAGATAGGTCAGACAATTCAGATTTTTTTCAATGATTGCCCGGCGAACACCGTCATCGCGGATTACCAACTTACCCTCTCCGTGGCGCACAGGCAAATCGATTTTTTGCAGACCGCTTAAAAACGGCGACGAGGAATCCGTATTTACCCCGCACGTTACCCATCGATCCTCAAATTTACCGGAATCGTTGTGGGTCAGTGTTACTTCCTGATCAAAATTTCCGCCGATATTAGGCAGTAATCCCATCTTCACCAGCGCCTGAAATCCGTTGCACACGCCGATGATGAATTTTTTATTCTGCAAAAATTCAGCCAGATCATCGATAAAATGTTTACCGGACGCCATCTTTTTAAATTTGAATTTATTGCTCAAAACCCTTGCCGATCCCAAATCGTCGCCGAAAGAAAATCCGCCCGGAAAGTTGAGAATATCATAATCGTGAATGGAAACCCGTTCCTTAAACACCTGATTGAGATGGACGATATCGGCGTTAGCGCCAGCCAGGCGATAGGCTGCCGCCATCTCCTCCTCGCAATTTATTCCGAACCCCGTAACCACCAGGGCGCGCACCTGTTTCATTTAATCTGTCTCCTTAACATTGCTCTTTTTAAAAGCCATTTAATCAAAACACCAGCCCATTGCGCCAGGCAGTAAGCATTTGTTCGACCAAAAGCCGAATTATCTCTTTACCCTGATAGCGAACAATCATTTCCGGCGATTCAATCACCGTGCCCAAAAGCAGGGCATCTTCGCCCATGATCGATTCAAATACTTCGCGATCTTCGGGACTGACGCTTGCCACAAAACGCGAATGGGATTCCGCAAAAAGAAGGGCGTTCAGCGGAATATCCGTTTGCGGCAAATCGATTTCGGTGCCCAGGTTTCCGCCAAAAGCCGCTTCCGCTATTGCCACGGCTAAACCGCCGTCCGAAATGTCATGGCACGACTTCAAAAGTTCCCGTTCACTGGCAGCCGTCACCTTACGGTAAATGCGCAAAGCCTGTTCCCTGCGCACGTTCGGCACATTGGCGCCCAATTCTCCGAACAGCTTGTAAAATTCCGAAGCGCCCAGTTCATCGTAGGTTTTTCCGATAAGGTAAATCAAATCCCCTTCCCGCTTAAATTCCGTACTGACCGTTTTGCGGATATCGGGAATTTTCGCCACCATGGAATACAAGACGGTGGGCGGAACCGAAATTTTCACGCCTTCTTTGATAAAATCATTTTTCATGCTGTCTTTGCCGGATGTCATGGGAATATTAAAAAACGTAGCCATATCAAACAGCGCTTCGTTCATCTGCACCAATTTGGCTAACTTGATCTTTCCGTCGGGATTGGTTTGCGGGTGGTACATGGAATCGGGAACGCAGAAGTTGTCGTTAACCGACCAGAAGATATCGGGATCTTTTTCGGGATCGGGCAGGCGTCCGCCTACCGCAATGATGCCGCGCACCGCCTCGTCAAACGATCCGGCTGACATCTGGTAGGGATCGATATCGCCGTAACGCGGCAGAATTCCGTTGGAAATGGCAATCCCCAGATAGGAATCGAAATCAAGACGCAATACGGCTGCATCCTGCGGAGCAAATCCCTGCTCGCCCATTAAAGGTTTGATAATGGTTTTGCCTTTCACCTCATGGTCGTAACGGCGGATGATCGACTCCCGCGAACAAATATTCAGACTGCTTAGTAGTTTTAATACAATGCGATTGTAATCCAGACTCTCTTTAATAACCGGCTCCGAAAGCCGCGGTTTTTTCCATTCGGCTTCCATGAGTTTGGTAGGCGCGCCTTCGTGCAAAAAGATTAAATCCAGATAGGCGACCTTTTGTTCTCCGTAGCGAACATCCAAAAACCCGCTATCCGTAAATTCGCCGATATCCGAAAGCTCCACTTCAAAGTCTTCCGCCATGGCAAACAGGGCATCGACCTTATCCGGCTCCACAACCAGGGTCATCCGTTCCTGAGATTCGGACACAAAAATTTCCCATGGTTGCAATCCGGCATATTTGAGCGGAATTTTTTCCAGATAAACCAGGGCGCCGTTGGTGATTTGAGCCAATTCGCCGACAGACGAAGACAATCCGCCCGCGCCGTTATCGGTTGACGATTTTATCAAGCCCGCCTGAACCGCCTGACTCATGAAATCGGACAGGTTCTTTTGCGTAATGGGCGAACCGATTTGCACGGCGGAGCGCGGCGAATGTTCGTCGATTTCCAGCGAAGAAAAGGTCGCGCCGTGAATTCCGTCTTTGCCCACGCGACCTCCAGCCATAATAATGCGGTCGCCCGGATCGATGCGTTTATCCCACGAATTTTTACCGGCAATCCGGGCAGGCATCACACCGCCCGTTCCGCAAAAAACCAGAGGCTTGCCGGCAAAACGATCGTCAAAAACAACGGATCCGTTGACCGTGGGAATGCCCGACTTGTTTCCGCCGTCTTCAATACCTTTAACCACGCCGGTCAAAATGCGCCGCGGATGAAGCTGCCCCGGAAGCAGTTTACCGTCGTAATATGGCGAGCCGAAACAGAGCACATCGGTATTGAAAAGCAGACTGGCGCCCCCGACTCCCGTACCCATGGGATCGCGGTTCACGCCCACAATGCCCGTAAGCGCGCCGCCGTACGGATCAAGCGCCGAAGGCGAGTTGTGCGTTTCCACCTTCCAGACAAACACCCGATCGTCATCCACACGCACCACACCCGCGTTGTCAGAAAAAATCTTTAACAGCCAATTCCGACCGGCTTTTTCGTAACGCTCGCGAATGATTTCCGTCGAACGGCGGATGTACGTTTTAAACAGAGAATCGATGGTTTTTCTTTCGCCTGTGTCAAGATTTGCGTACGTAATAGTGGCGTTGAACTCTTTGTGTTTGCAATGCTCCGACCAGGTCTGGGCGATCACTTCGATTTCACAATCCGTCGGCAGCTTGGGCATGCCCTGTTTTACGCGCTCCGCCTGAACCAATTGATTCTGATAATAAGCCTGAATTGCCTGCATTTCGTGCAGATCGAGCGCTAACAGCATTTCTTTGGAGAGCTTTTCCAGTTCGGCATCCGAAATAAAAAAATTAATCGTTTTGATTTCGGGCTTGGCTTCGATGCGCACTTCCGGAACATATTCAATGCGCCCCTTGAATTTACCGTATTCAAAACGATTGATCAGCGGATTTCCCAGCAACTCTTCGGCAATTGCTTTTAATTGTTCGTCGGAAAGCGTATTTTGCAGATAATAGATTTCATGGGTAAAAATCCAGTGCCGCCCAAAATCGAAAGGAATATTTAAAAAATCACACAGCGCCTTTTGAGCAGATACCCCCTCGTCATCCGTAACGCCGGGTAATTTTGAGACCAGAATGTACACCGGAAAATCCGGAGAGGTGTAAAGTTGATCGATGTAAACATCGTTAATCACACAATCGCAAAGAGAATTGCGGGCAAACGCCTGTAATTGCTCTTCCTCCAAAGGATGAACTATGGAATAGATTTTACCGGTTTTAACGATCCCTGTTTCGATATGCAAAAATTTCTGTGCATCGTTTTGCACATGTTGACCGGCAACGTCTTTAACGGCATCCTTTAAGACAATCTGAATATGTCGCGCCTTTTGCATTAGTTTATTTCCCGTTTTTTGCAAAGTATTTTAAACAACCATATTTTTGATTTATGAATTTCCTCTTCACATATTCGTTAAGGGTTAAGCTTAATTAATAATTAATAATGAATAATGAATAATGAGTTATCCCCACTGTTAATTAAATGTTTAAATGCTTCAACCAAATTATTTTTTTGAAAATAAAAGGAATTTCACCTCTTAACAAAAAACATTTTACTACCTACTACCTACTACTTACTATTTTTTACACGTACTAATTTTTTCTCTAAATTAAACAATTAAACACACTAAAATCGTAACTTTGTCACTCTGTTACTCTGTTACTTTGTTACTTTGTCACTCATTACGCGTCACGTCTTTCCGCTTTCTCTTTTTTATTTTATGTTGTCATTTTTTCTTTTTCATTTTTCTTAGTCATCACGCATTAGGTTCTTTATTCCGCTTCACCGATCCCCCCTTTAATTCCCCCCTTTTAAAAAGGGGGGAACGCCGAAGGCAAGGGGGGATCTTATTTTCAAGCCGCACTGTCTTTGAATGTTTAGGTAAATTT
>JAADIP010000133.1 GCA_013151275.1 Calditrichota bacterium
CCCTGTTTTTAGCGGATGCTGCAGGGGGCGGAGTGATGCGTAAAATTAAAGATTAAAGGAAAAAGATGAAAGATTAAAGCAAAGGTAATCAGAAAGCAGAATGCAGAAAACAGTGAATAGTGACAAAGTAACAGAGTAACAGAGTAACAGAGTAACCCTTAACCCTTATACCCTTACACCCTTAACCACTAACGAAAATCATAAATCGCAAATCCTTCACGCGTCACTTTAAAAAAGAATCTACCCCTGCATTTTTGATAGCAACTGTTTGATCTTACGCTTTTCCTGCGCAATCCGAAAAAACGAATGCACCGGACCTACGCCCGCTCCTATTACCAGTCCCGTGACAATTACTCCGTACGGTTTTACAACCATTAATTTCAAACCTTCCAGAATATCCAAATGAATCGACCACGCAATAACTATCCCCAAAGCAAATCCCAACAGTTGCATGCAGCCCGAGATTAAATATTTCTGCAGGTTTGAACGTAATTGTTCTTGCTGATAAGAGATTCCCAAACGATCCATCTTTCGCTGAATTCTTTGCAGGATTCGGTCGCTGATTCCCCGGAAGAATCCGATTTTTTGATCGACGGCGGCTAAAATCAATTTCAAATATTCCAAAACACGATTTATGATGGTGGCAAAAAGAAGCATTAAAAAATAGATTTTAACAATGTCCGCCGTAAAAAACGGTTCGGCGTCGGCTTTTTCTCCGGCGAAAGCGTCGGTTGCCAAGACAATTAAAAAGAGAAAGACGACAAACGTCTTGATCCACAATTTTTTTTGCGATTTTCTAAACATAAATAAACCGTTGTTTTTTAAAACGTTCAATATCAGCCATAATTTCAGGATTCTTTTTCCAATCCCTGATTAATTGGGTTGACTTGGCAATAAGCCGTTCCAACGGAAAATTTTCGCCCGGGCAAACAATACGACCGCGACGAACGGCGCTGTGCGGCACAATGTTCTGTTCTTCAATATCGTATAAAATTCGCCACAGGGCAATCAACTTTGCGCCTGTTTCTATTTGTTCTTCGGAGGGACGATTTTTGCCGTTAGGATTATTGGATGATCGAATCTGAAAATTACCCACAAAGCACAATCCCAGCGAATTCACATTGGAAACGCGCGGACCTTTTGCCACATGCCACCCTACCGAATCCCACCGGCAGTAATGGTGATACTCGCCGTCAAAAGTAATCACGCTATGAAAAGAAGGATCGAGCGTGTAACTTCCGCGGACATTTGTTCTTTCCTGCTTTTCCTTTTTAACCACGTCTTCAAAACTGGCGCCCGGCGACGTTCCCGAATGATGAATCACAATAAATTTTGGATTAATCTTGCGCAATCCGTGACCGGGTCGATCAGGGTAAAGTCCCCCTTGGTAAACAATGCCAATCGAGTGCCCGGGCAATCGTCTTTGATCTGAAGTTTGAGTAAACGCCTTTTGCCGAATTTCCAGCGCTCGTTGGCTAAGCTGATCTTTATGACCTTTTAAAAAATTGATCAATTGATGAATGGGTTCGCTGCCGCCGGAAATCAAAATTCCCGAAAGAACAACATCCCACCAGCGAACGCCGGCAGAGCCGATAAGTTTTAATTCTTTCAGAATTCCCAGACCCGAAACATAACAAATACCGATTCCGGCAATTATTCCGATAGTTTGCATGATAATCATCTTTTTCAGAACGCGCTTCGATTCCTGTTCTTCATCGAGGCGAATATCGGCAAGTCGCAAAAGCTGCGTTTTTCGCCCTGCGCCGATGCCGATCAGCGTAAAAATTTTATCGAAAAACTCCAGAATGCGTTCTAAAAGAATGGAAGCCGCCAAAAATTTCAGCAGAACGGAAATATAGAGGTCAATTTCTGTCATAATTTGCAAGACACTTTTTTAATGATCGGTTTGAACCTTTACGGCTCTTGTTAATTATTCGGTATTCGGTTTAAAAGTCAATGTATTTCACCAGGTCTTCCCTGTTCGGCAGATGAACAATCCAGCCTTTGTAAACCATTTCTTCTATCGCCTTTTTCATTCGCGCAATATCGATTTGATGCCGGTGACAAAAATGCCAGATGTCGGTCGGCGCCACGCTGATTTCCAAAAGAAACAACTCTTCCAGACCCAGTTCTTCGTCAACTTCAACCTTAAGCCGGATTTCTTCCTGAAGATATTCAATACCTTTGGGCTTAATGTGTCTGAAGGTAAACCAGTAATTGGGCTGATCAACCAAATCGCAAATGGGAAAAGAAGGCGTTTCACGGATAAATTCTCTCAAAAAATCAACGCTCACCAGATAGGCATCTTCATCCTCGCCGCTCCACAAATCTTCCCATACCGGTCGATCGACCTTTTTCAGCCATTCGAAAAAAGAGATCTCGCTTGCCGGTAAGCGTACCAGAGTGTTCCCGTGAAAATGCTCGATAATCAGCTCGATCTCGTCCGGACGCAATGCTTCCAATTCCGCCTCGGAAAAATTGAGAAATTTTCTTCTTCTTTTTTGATCTTCTTTATCTTTGATTAAAGATTTAACATTCATCGATCCACTATCCGATCTGACCAAAAACCATTCGTAAATTTAATATTTTTACGGACGGATACCAAATCCGCAAAAATCAAAAAAATAAAGGGGCGAATTACGCCCCTGCTATTTACTTAATTTTATCTTCGACAATCGAAATTATCTTATCCCGCAATTGTACGGCTTGCTTATCCAGCTCATCGCAAGTTTTACGCATTTCGTCAACAAAATCCCGATCTTCAATTTGCCCAAGATTGATCAGCACATTAAATATGCCGCCTTTAACGCCGTTGTAAGCCATTAACGCTCCCACGCCCACGTCTGTGACGGAGTTGGGATTTCCGTATCGGATGACCGTTTCCGCCACTCTTAACGCTTCCAGGCTCTGCTTAGCCGTGTTCAGCGGAACCGCTACCGCTTGTTTAAGACCATTTTGCTCGGCTTCAAATTTCCGCTCTTTTTCTTCGGGCGTTTTTGACGGTAAACGACGCGCCTCCATGTAAACGTTAAAAGCGTTGGTGTCGGCGTCAATCGCGGCAGCCAAATCGAATTTAATCGCCTGCGCTTTTTCAGCCGCTTCGTTCAAAACCGCGTCAACCGATTCGCTGCCCCGTTTGTTGGCGGTTAAATTAGCCACCATGGAAGAGAGCGCGGCGCCTAAACTTCCCGACAAAGCGGCAATGGATCCGCCTCCGGGCGCGGGCGACTCCCGTGAGACTTCATCAATAAAATCCGTGACTTTCATTTGCACCAACGGAGCGTTCAGGTCTTCGGGCAAGCCAAGCACGCGCTCTTCGATCTTAAAATCGGCAACATCCTTTAAGCCGAGGGATTGAACGGCTGTTTCAAGAATATCACGAATGGGTATTCCCACCGATCTGCCCTGTTGACGCAGGTAGAACATGCCGCTTTCCAGTAACGCGGGATAAGGAACCATGCCCACAATTTCGCTGCCGGTCACCACAATACCGCGTTCGGCGGCTAAGCGGCGCGTCTCTTCCAAAACGTGATGCATGGACGTCACTTTGTAATTGGTTAAATTGATCGAAATTTGAGCGCGGTCGTATTCGGGAACCATCCAGCCGATGGCTTTGCAATATTTAAATTTTCCGGGCTTTTTAACCGACTTGCCTTCCGGATGCTGCGGATCGATTCCGTTTAGACGAAGCAAATATCTTAAATCGTAATCGTGTTCCCGTTTGCAATGGTCGATTGTCTCCTGCATGGTTTTACCCGCAAATTCACAACTTCCGCAGGGATAGTGTCCGGGTTTGTATTTCAATATTTCCGCTCCCTTAAAATAAAAAGGATGCGTGTTTCCCCGGCGGACCGATCTGCCTTTTTCCCGCAGTTCAAAAGCAATATCCGTGGCATATTTCACTTCGCGGGTGTTTAAATTGATGTTGTAAGCGATTAAAAATTCGCGAACTCCGATCACGGTTGCTCCGGCTTTGGCATTGAATTCCGCGGGACCGAAATCGGGTTTCCAGTCGGGGTCTTTTAATTTTTCAGCCAAACCCTCGTATTCACCCTGACGAATGATCGCCAGATTCTGCCGTTCGGGTCTGGTTGCTGATTTTTCGTAAAGATAAACCGGGATTTTTAATTCTTCTCCCACCCTTTTAGCCACCTCTTTGGAAAGCTCCACGCACTCCTCAATACCAATCCCGCTCACCGGCACAAAGGGACAAACGTCGGTGGCGCCTATTCTGGGATGGGTACCGCTATGCTTGCGCATATCGATTAATTCACTCGCTTTTTTAATCGCTCTGAAAGCCGCTTCTTTCACGCCCTCCGGACTGCCTACAAAAGTCACCACCGTGCGATTCATTTCGGCGCCCGGATCAACATCTAACAAGCGCACGCCTTCGACCGCCTTGATTTCGCCGGTGATCTGATTGATCACTTCCATATCGCGTCCTTCGGAAAAATTGGGAACACATTCCACTAACGCTTTTGCCATGGTAACCTCAACGTTAATTTTACTTTACTGGCTGCATCAAAAACAGAAGTTACAAAATCTTTTGCAAAGACTAAAGTAAAAATAAGTCGTAATGCGTAATGCGTGATGAGTAAGATGAAAGATTAAAGGAAAAAGATTAAAGTAAATGGTTGTCGGAAAGCAGAATGCAGAAAGCACTGAAGAGTAACAAAGGAATAAAGTCGGGACGCGTGTTTTGGCGAAAAATCGTTTAATGATTTTCTAAGACCGCGTTACTTGATTATAAAGCCCCCCTTGCCTTCGGCGTTCCCCCCTTTGAAGGGGGGAAATTAAAAGGGGGGTCTTAAATTCAGAATAAATCGATATTTAACAAAGTTATAAAGTGATAATGATGAGTAAGATGAAAGATTAAAGATTAAAGGAAAAGATTGTAAGAAAGCAGAATGCAGAAAGCCGTGATCATAATTTACCGTGTTAAGGGAGTTGAAGAGGTCCGCTTAACTCTTACACCCTTAACCCTTAACAAAAATAAGTACCCCGCCGATGAAACTTGTCAATCATAAATCATAAATCATAAATCATAAATCGAATAACGTTGTGCGGGAAAAATAAAAACTCCGGTCAGGCAGGAAAATATTTGTCTTTTGCTCCAAAACGAAGTCACTGACTTTTCCCGCCTGCCGGAGGGGGGGCAATTATTTGACAAGGGTCATCTTACCGCCAAGTACGGCATCGCCAAAATCTATTATGTAAAAATAATTTCCGGACGGAGCCGCCCTGCCGTCAAGCAGGTGACCGTCCCAAAGAACTTCGTAAGTCCCGGGTCCGTCCACCCGGATAAACAGAATCCTTACCAACTCGCCGAGCGCATTGTAAATTTTAACGGCAATTGTTTTGTGCAGACTGATGTTCACTTTTAAACGAATCTTCGTGCTGGGATTAAAAGGATTCGGATAATTGCCTAAAATTTCGTAAGCCGAAGGCAACCCGTTCGATTTGCTGAGGAATGTGCCCTCTTCGATGGGTGTGTAATCTTCTCCCGACAAACTGGTGAAGGGACTGAGCACGCCAAAGTTTACGCTCAGACCGATAATTTCTTCTTTAATCACTTTTGCCTGCGGATCACTCTCACCCAGACTGTAATATTGAATCAGCAGATATTCAATTTTCTGTTTCGCCCAGATTTTCGGTAAAAACTGGTACTGTTCGGAGGAAGAATCGCTGAGATTCATCTGGTATTGATATTCAACCGGTTTGCCGTAGGCTTCGCCGCTCAATTTCACCGTAACCGACGCCGGCTCGACAAAACGTCCGGAGATAATCATTTGCTGCCCTTTGTACAAATTGGGCAGGTTTTTCGGATAGGTTTCCTTTATTATGTTTTCCGGATAGAACGACAAAGCGGTATTGATCAGAACCGGATTGCGCACGGTCAGATAGAATTGGGTAATCCGCGTCTCCAACTCATCGTTACCCAAAAATTCCGCAATGCCGTTATTTTGCTGGGCAAGCAGCGTTAAAAATTGTTTATTGGCGTCGTCTCCGATTCCGAAGGCGAAAATTGCCACATCAACTTCATTGTCGGTAATCGTTTGATTAATATGACTCAACAGAGAAGTGATATCCGTAATCCCGACCGTCGGCTGTCCGTCGGTGAAAAAGATGATGATATTCGCCATGGAATCGCCGGAACTTGAAAATTGCGGAATGGCGACGTCAAAAGCGCCGGAGATATTTGTTCCGCCGTTAGCCTTAAAACCTTCGATGTAATTAATGGCGGATTGTTTGGTTTGCTCGGTGAATTCCACGTGTTCGTTACGAAAATTACTAACCGTTGAAGAAAAATCAACGATGTTGAAAAGGTCGCCTTCGTTTAAATTTTCCACAATAAATTTGGCGGCATTGCGCGCCTGAACGATCTTGTCTCCGCTCATACTTCCGGAGCGATCCACGATCAGGGTGAACATCTTCTTAATAACCGCGGTATTTCCGCTCGGATCTGGTTCTGCAATAAAAGTAAAAAAACCGGGACTGCCGTCGTCGGGAATCACCGAATCCGGCAATAGTGTGCTCATGCTGAAAAGACCCAATTCGTCAAGCGCGAGTTCGTATTGAATTTTAAAATTATATCCGGCAATTTTATTGGTTCGGGCAAAATACAATTGCGCGCTGTGACCGTCGTTAAAAACACTGTCGGGCGATACTTCCAGAAGATCGACAAATTTAATGGTGCGTTCCGATTGCAGGTTAAAGACAAAGGCTTGTTTTTCCAACGGGGCGGTCTGTAATAAGCGATAATCGCCCGGGTAATAAAAATTGACTCTGCCAAACTCGTAAGGCAACAGTTGCACATAAGTCAACTCCACAATGAGAACCGCGCCCGGCTTGATTTCGTGCTCGATATTGTAATAAAGCGGCGTATCGCCAAGATAGATTTTAAGATTCTGATCGATTTTGCTCCCCGATCCGGGCAGCGTTGTATCCTGAGGAGTGGGCGAAAATTTTGCCTGATACCACTTGCCGTCAACAAAAAAGTTCAATCCCGTGGCGCTTGCGCTCTCCGGCATGGGAAAACCGTATTTCACGGTCTTGTTCACGTCATAAACATTTTTAAAAACCTGAGTGCTGGTCACAACCGCAACCTGATTTTCAACATTAACTTCAACACTGCTGGATATGAGCTTTAAATAGATGCCTTTGCTCACATCCACAATCGCCACACCGTTTGCAAAGCTTGTTGAAAACAGTGCGCCGATAAGAAATAAAAACACCGTTAACCGTTTCATGTTACCTCCGTTATTTGTTAATTTTACTTAAACTCAACATACTTAAACCCTTATTCACCGGCTAAAGTCGATGATAAAGTTTTTAGCCGGATAGAAATCTTTAAAATCCCACGTGTAAAACATTCCGTCTCTGTTCTTTCTTTTGTCCGTGGGAGGATAGGAAAAAGATCGGATGTGTAACGCGGAATCGGCGACCAACTGAAAATGCGCTGTCTTCAAAGGTCGGCGCCACAATTGAGTAGAAGTCAAAATATATTCAACCCGGGGTTTTATTACTTTTTGCCTGTATCGAATAATTAAAAACACCGTATCTTTCGGCGCAATTTTAACGGGAAATCGTACGCCCGACTTATCGGCATCAAACGTGAAATTAATACGCCGGAATTGGTCGTTAAAAATCTTTACCTCCGTGACGTTCGAATCCGGAAACGGGTAATAAATAAAACCGCTAAAAGGAGCGGACTCCGTATTGGCAAAATAGTAAATGCCCTGAACCGTAAACACATCTTTTGTCAGAAAAAAACTCAATTCCTCCCCGAAGAAGTCGAGCCCCTGTCCGTTTACAAAATTTAAACTTAAAACCAGAAAAATATTGAGGCGAACATTCATCTTTGTCAAAACGGTTTAACTCCTGTCTTTTGATCATTCCGGAATTTTTGCTAAAATATCGTCAACTTCAAACTCAAACGTTTGACTCCAATAAACAACATTGTTGCACTGCTTGATAAATAATGAATCGTTTAAAGTTTCCCGGGAAATTTTCAGCCATTTTCTGAATTGAATTTTTCCCTTAAAAATGTAATTCAATCCCGAATTGGAAAGGGAATCTTCTTTAAAATAGTACTTTTCCGTAAGATTATCATCCACTCTTTTTTCGATGAATTTCGACACCACAAACAAATTACCGCGCTCCTGATTTTTAAAGCGTGGATCATCTATGTAATTATCGCCGTTCTCAAATTTAAGTCTTAATAATCCCGCAAAGGTCGTATCCGAAGGACCGTCGAAAGTCATATTTGAACTATGCCAGTAAACCTTGGATTTTAAATTTATTTCCTCGTTAACAAAATTAATGATTCCTTTGTGATAGATTTCGTCCAGGGTAATACTTTCATAATTGGCGGAGTAAATGGTTGAAAAATCGCGACACTGCACCATGAATAACAAACTCAGAACAGGTAAAACAAATTTAGTTTTCATTGTAAAAATCCCCGATAAACCAATCCCTCACACCAAGCTTTTTTCATAACTCTGCTCCCTGAGCTTGCCGAAGGGAGCGGCAACCCCAAAGCCTGGTTTATATCCCAAAAACCGGTTTCTGTTTATTTTAATCCCGCTTTTCATTTTTCCACTCTCTGCCTATCTCACCAGAATCATCTTTTTGGTTTTAAGTTTTTCGGCTGTTTTTAATCGATACAAATACACTCCGCTGACAACGGGCACTCCCCTGTCGTCCCTGCCGTCCCAAATAATTTGATGTTCTCCGGGCGATTGTCTTTCCCTGACCAGCGTGCGGATTTTCTGCCCGAGGAGATTGTAAACGGATAATTCGACAAAATCGGTTTTTGAAATTTCGTAAGAAATGGTCGTTTGCGGATTGAAGGGATTGGGATAATTCTGTTTTAAATTGAAGGACATCGCCCGTTGCCCATACGATGAAACTTCCGTGAAATTTTTTACCGGTAGAATTCTACCCATCACATCATACCCGTCTCCCTCAGTACTGAGCTCATCCCAGGCAAAAAACAATAGATTACCATAGGGCATGGCTAAAGGATTCTTTTTATTCGCTTCCGTTTTCCGACTGATCAAGACATTCTCATTTAACACTTCTCCGGAAAGGTTGAAAGAATTTGCCATGAGATCACCGTCTTTAATAAATGGCACTAAAAACGTATTTTCCGATAATTGAACAGGATCGCCTGTCTGTTCACAATAAGGAGTCAATGTGAGCGATCCCGAAAGTGTATCTCCGGTCAATGAAACTATAGCACCTTCTAAAAATTCTTTCTCCCGGGTTAAAAGGAAAAGCTGGGAATCAAAAACAAGCTTGATTTCGTTATCGAACTCTTTAACCGCGCTTAAGGGTTTTAACTCGTAAGAAAATTTTTGAGCGAAATTGTACCACACCAACCAGAAAGCGTCGTCCGAAGTTTGGAAAATTTTCAGATCCCGGATATATTGGTTTGACGCTGTTTCAACCGAATTAAGCAGGAGACCGGAACCGGAAAATTTTTGTATTTTAATGTTTCTGTTGTCAGAATAGGCAAAAATAAAAGAAGTGTCGGAAACTATTTTAGCCGTTGCTTTAACTGAATGATAATTATCGGAAAAAAACAGGGTATCACTGAACTGTAAATTAAAATCGGAATCATAGATCGAATAGCCTGTTATGTACGGACTGTACCATACCCATACCCGCAACACCGAATTATCAGGGAAAAAATTATACTGCCAGCCGTTCAGCTTTATTTCTTCTCCCTTTGGTTCTCCTTCTTTTTTTACCCATCGCCCCCAATAACCGGTTTCGTCCTGGTAAATCACAAAAAACATGTCGTTTTGCGGTACAACCGTCCGAACCGATTCATTACTTCCCCTTTCATCATCGTTCAATTTAATAGAATCAACTGCGTTAAAATTCCGGTAATGAGTAAAATAGATGTCTTCGTTACTGCTCTTCAGCGAATAAAAATCGCCTGGCGCCAAATACAGTAAATTCTCTTCTCCCAAACTACTTCCCATTGTCGAGTCGATTTCAAATTTTCCCGAGAATTCGCCGCTTTCATTAAAATAATAAAAATAATTTTTGAATACTGTTATAGCGTCTCCATTCCAATCCAGCATTGATATTAAAACTAAAATGCTTTTATCGTTTCCCCGCCTAATAGACAACGAACAGTTTGAAATGGAAGTTACAGAGGGCATTTCGATGAAACGTACAGAATCCGCTTCGCCGCTTGACTTGATTCGGAAATAATTCAACCGCCCTGAATCCGGTTCCCAAAAGGAGACAAAAAGAGTTGTGTCGTTTAAAGGGATGGAATTAAGGCGAATTTCAAAATAACTTTGAAAAGGATAATCATAATTAAGATAATTATTTAAATCTTTAATTAATTGTTTTTCAAGCACTATGGAATCCTGAGCATTGAAAAGAGTGAAAAAAATACCCGTACTTGGTTCCGAATTGTCTTTCATCGCATCGTTTAAAAAAATCAACAGGTAGTATTCATCCGCAAAAGACGAAGCGGTCAGACGGGCGGGTTTAAACAGATAATTCTGAGGCTCTCCAATCATATTACCTGATAAATCATAGCGTTTGCTTTGCAAATAAGAATCGTAACGCCCAAAGTATAAAAAGGAATCGCTAAACGGAATTATTTGATAATCGTAGCCCGTAAAACCGGTACCGCACCAGGGCCATTGAAAAATATTAAAATCAATTTCCGAAGATATTGGCTTTTCATCATGATAAATCTTTCCCGTTAAAACAGAATACCCCATGTCATAATCGCTTTGATAATCGGTGAGTTTTGTTGCCACCCAAACGGAATCTTGTAAATAAATAATTTGATCATTTCCATAAACAGAGAAATTTTTCCTAACGGGTTGAAATAGTGGATTTAAAAACTGAGCATAAACTTTTGGATTACCTTCTCTGTAATCCGTCCATGTCGCAAGGATAAAATCATTTTCATAAACAAATAATTTTGGATTTTGCTTAAGAAAAGTGGACGGCTCGTTTTCAATGTTAATTTTAAACTCCTGAGAAAATACCGAATTGATCAAAAAAGATAACACCAAAATTACACGGTAACCGTTCTTCATTGGATCCCCACAAATTTTAACTATTCTTTATTGATTCAAAATTAATGCCAAAAGAAATATTTGCTTTCAGCTCTGATAAATTGGATGATTTACAACTGGGTTTGACGAATTGTTTTCGTGTAGTACGAATATTTTTCGCACTAAAAAGAATACCGCAGGCTTATTCCGTTTACTATTGAATTTTCAGCCGCAGGAAATAACGACAGGGTTAATTGTCTTTCGGGATTTCGGAACAGCGCCGCGGTCAAATCAAATTGGGCGTAGCCCCACACCAAAGCGTAAGCCAACAGCGCTCCGTTGCGAATTTTAAAAGATCTATTGTAAGCGTTGTATTTTCGGTCGATATCATTTTGTTCGAGGGCGTTCAGGTATTTTTTTTCCAAATCGTTGGTGCGCAAAATAAAATAAACCGAAGCCGAAAGACTTGCCGCCGAAAGCCCCGTCAATATCAAGCCCTTTTCCTTTTGACCGGAGTACAAATGTCCCCAGCCCGGAAAAACAATCGAGCGCAGCACCGACCTGCGAAAGCGTGAAAGATCGGGTTTTGCTTCTTTTATTTTCTCCGTTTTCTTTAATTGTTCGCTTTTCTTTTTTTCGGACAGATAGTTATTTTTAATCTTTTCAAAAAAACTGATTATCTTGGGCGAGTTTTTAAGAGTATCCAACCGATAATCCGGTTTTATTTTCAAGATTTTCAGAAAGGCAAGCGTCGCCAGTTCGTCTTCGTCAAGAACATAGTAGGCGATAGCCCGCATGCGCAGAACATCAATGATTTCACTTTCCGACAGATTCTCTTTTTGTTGCAACAATTCAGTCGAAAGATCGATTACTTTTTTGTACTCGAACGAAGAGAACGCCTTTTGCACAGCGGATACCGTAACCTGTTTGGTTTGAGCCGTTCCGATCTGGCAGTTAAAAACCAAAATGAGCAAAAAAGAGAGTAACCGTAAAAAACCGCGATAACCGGAAAAATCGAACAGCGTTTGCAATCGGTTTCCTGCAAAAAGGCTCATAACTCACCTCAAAACAATCAGGCGTTTGGTTTGCGCGCCGTCAGCAGTGGAAAGCCGGTAAAAATAGACCCCGCTCGCCGCGTCATGTCCGTAGGCGTCTTTACCGTTCCATTTGTAACTGTGCTCTCCCGCGGCAAAAAAACCGTTTACAAGGGTAACAACACGCGTTCCCGTGATGGAGTAAATATCAAGCGACAGGGTTTGCGCCCGGTTGATGTAAAATTTAATGGTTGTCGAACTATTGAAGGGATTGGGATAGTTATCGAACAAAACGATCTTATCGGGAATAACCCCGCTCCTCGACCTGACCGGCGTGAATTGCGGCTCTATTTTTAATTTTTCAACCGAAGAAGCGCAATTTCCCAGAACATCTTTCCCGCCGAAAACATAAACGGAGCTGTCGAAAAACGCGGCGGTTAATTCCGATCGCGCAATATTTAATTGAGGCAGCGGCTCCATATTATCGATGTATTTGTCCCTTACATAAATCCTTTCGCCCGACGCCAGTGCGGGAGCGCTTTCGTTGTAACCGCCGATAATGGCTATCGAACCGTCCGAAAGCGTAACCGCCGCTCCGGCTGCCCTCTCTTCGAACAATGTCCGGGTTGATTTCTGCCATTCGTGAGTTGCAATGTCAAAGGTGTAAATATCTTTCAGAATCCCGTTCAGCGCGCCTCCCATAACAAAAATCGTTTGATCCACGATCGCCGACATCTGCTGGATTACATCCTGATCCGAATATTCCACTTCGGAAAAACTGCTCGGACGGCTGAAGGTAACCGTCGCGCCCGGAACGTAGTATTCTACCAGATAAGGAACTTTTATCGTATCGGATTGGGAATAACCGGAAACATATCCGCCGAAAATGTACAGATTATTTTGATAGACCTGCGAAGTGGAAAACTGCCGGTTGAATATGCGGTTTTGATCATAAATATAGGTGCCGTCCATGAAATCCCACATCTCCAGACCGGAGTCGCTTTCAGCCGTTCCTCCGAAAAGGATTACACTGTTGCGGTAATTGGCAGCCGAAAGCCCGTAACGCCGGAAGCGAAGGGTGTCCGCGGCAATGCGCCATTCATTTTTCAAGGGATTGAAAACCTGGATCAAATTGGTTGTGGAATAGGTAGAATCGGTGTAACCTCCGAAAACGTAAATTAGCGAATCCTTCACAATTGCCTGCGCGCCTTTAACCGGATAGGGCATTTGTCCGATAATCTGCCAGGTTTCCTCTTGCGCCCTGAGCAATAACGGCAAAAGTAAAAGGAAAAGGAAAACAAAAAAATTAAAAAGCCGGTGTTTCATAACGATTGTCTCGATATATTTTTATTACTTAATATTTACAAAAATAATGCCACTTTTATTTCTTTCACTTTTCCCCGCTGTCGGAATTTAATTTTACCCGAATTCGAAGCGTATCGTTTTTATTGGCTGTAAACCTTTTTTCATAAGTCGGGAATTGCGGATTGGTAATCGTCAGAACATGTTCCCCGGGAATAATCCGCAGCGGCGAACGCAGGGGGCTATCGTCGATGTATTTGCCGTCCACAAAAATTTTACCCCAGGGATAAACCTCGCAATCCAGATAGCCGAACAAAGTATCCAGATTGGCTTTAAAGACTACCGTTTTGGCAGGCGGAATATAAATCCGGGTTTCGTAATCAGGATACGCCGGATGCTTCAGCTTTAAACGGTGCCATCCGCTGTCCAGCGTAACCGGCTGTTTTAACGGAGTCGTCATCTCCGCTACCGAATCTATGATCACCCTTGCCCACGGCAGGCAGTCAATCCATAAACTTCCTTTAACCGGTTCGATGATTCTGTTTACCGCCGCCTCCGATTCTGCCTTTTTTGGTTCGGGTTGCAGGCTTTTGTTTTTTGTCGTAGGGATTACCTCCCTCTTCGCTATTGAAGGCAAAGACGACGTGTCTGTCGGGATTTCCCGGGGTTGACCGGAAACTGCCTGTGTTGTGTCCGGCGCGAAAGACGTTTGCTTTTTTTGCGCCGATCGGCTTTTCAAAAGAACGACGAAAATCAAAATCAAAATCAGCAGAATTCCGGCAGCGACTATCGGAAATAACAAATTCTTTTTTTTGGTCTGTGATTTTTTCGCGACTCCGGCTTGCGTCGGCAAAAACCGCAGAATTTCCTCGGCGGAGCGGAAACGGCGCTGCGGCTCTTTTTGCAACAGTCCTTTTACGATTTGTCGGATGTTTTCGGGGAAGGCGGAATAGGTTTTTTCCAGATCCTGCGGATTAAAATTCAGAATATTATTAAGCGTCGTTCCCGCATCGTTTCCTAAAAAAGGATTCTTTCCAAAGGATTCTTTCCCTGAAACATCTCGTAAATGATGATTCCCAGATTGAACAGATCGCTAAGAGACGAAAGTTCTTCTCCCCTGATCTGTTCGGGAGACATGTAAGCCGGGGTGCCCACCACAGAACCGGCTTCGGTGATATTGTTCTCGTCTTTAATTACGGCAAGACCGAAATCCGCAATTTTTAGTTCCAACCGGTCATTGATCAGAATGTTTTCCGGTTTCAGATCACGATGGATAATGCCCCGATCGTGAGCAAAATTCAGCGCATCGGCTAATTGCGCGATCAGATGTTCTTTTTGCCCGATCGTCAGTTTTTTGGAGCTGAGCCAGACACGCAGATTCTGACTTTCAAAATATTCGAACGAGATGTAAAAAAAGTTCTTCCAGGTTCCGAAATCGAGCACTTTAATAATATTGGGGTGATCCAGACGGGCTAATATCTTTGCTTCCCGTTTAAAGCGCGGCAAAATATTGGGATCGGGCAAGGCTTTGGTGTTCAGCGTTTTCAGGAAAATTCTTTTGCCGAGAAAAATGTGATTCGCCAGATAGACCGCGCTAAAGGCATCCTTTTTCACGCAGCGTTCGATTTCGAATTTTTCGAACAAAATTTCAGGCTGTGTTTTCCCGCTCACGCTCTATCTCTTTCAATTTTAACTGAATCCAGCGCACGGAAACGCCAAGTGATTTGGCAGTTAAGGTGCGGTTGCCGCCAAACTTTTGTAATCGTTTAAGAAGCAGTAATTTCTCAAAATCCCTGAGCGTTCCCTCGAATCGTTCGGGCGATTCCTCTTCGTCAAGAATAATGTGTTCGGGTAAAATCCGGTTTCCGTCGCACAAAATCAAAGCCCTTTGAACGGTGTTTTCCAATTGCCGGACATTGCCGGGCCAGGAGTAACTTTCCATTTTTTTAAGCGCCTGAGGATCAAAACGGACAGCCCTGGCTGCGAATTTTTTAATGAAAGAATTAGCCAGCAAAGGAATATCCCCCGCCCGATCGCGCAGTGGCGGAATATGGATCGGAAACACATTCAGACGATAGAAGAGGTCTTCGCGGAACTTCCCTTCTCTGACTAACTGACGCAGATCCTTATTGGTGGCTGTAATAATCCGAACGTTCACTTTTTTTACGCGGGTGTCGCCAAGGGGGATAATTTCCTGATTCTGTATCACGCGCAGCAATTTAGCCTGCAAAGCAACGGAGATATCGGCGATTTCATCGAGAAAAAAACTTCCGCCGTCCGCAACCTCAAACAAACCCTTTTTATCGCCGACGGCTCCGGTAAACGCTCCCTTTTTGTAGCCGAACAATTCGCTTTCCAACAGCGTGTCCGGAATACTTCCGCAAAATTGCGCCAGATAGGGCTTGTCTTTTCGGTTGCTGAGCTCATGGATGGCTTTGGCGGCAAGTTCTTTTCCCGTTCCGCTCTCCCCGGTAATAAGAACCGTGGCGTCGGTTTGCGCCACCTTGCGAATTAATGAAAAGAACTTTTTCATTGCCGGACTTTGTCCGATCATTTGCGGAAGCGGCGCGCTGATATCCAATTTATGACGCAGGGCGATATTTTCTTTTTGCAGATTTTCCAGATAAATAATCTTTTCCAGAGCAAGCGAAACCAGATTGGCGAAAAATTCAAGAAAGCGCAGATTTTCTTCACTGAATTCGCGGCGATTTTTCCGGCTGTCGGCTAAAATGACTCCCCAGATTTTGCCTTCGTTAAAAATGGGAACGCCGATTACGCTTTTGATATTTTGAATCCGAACGCTTTCGAATTGTGAAATTTGCGGATCGCTTTGCACATCATGGTACAAACAGGGCGCCTGACGTTCGATTACTTTCTGCAAAATTCCCGATGAGAATGCCGATAAATCGCTGATCGTCTCTTTTTGAATGTTTCTGGCTGCTATGATCGAAAAGCTCTGATCCGCATCATCGTAACGCACGAATAACGCGCGTTCCGCTTGAATGGCGTCAACCACCAGGTCCATCGACTTTTCCACCAGATTTTCGCGAACCGTGACCGAATTGAGCATCCGGCTGATGCGATACAACGTATCGAACTGTTTTTTACTGATATTGCGGATTTCTTTTATCTCTTCCATCTCACTGCACCTGAAACGACTTGAATTTGGAACGCGCCCGATTGCCGAAATTATCGATAACCCAGACCGCCCAGATGTAATTGCTGATCGGCTGCGTGGGCAGCGGCGCATCTACTTCTACCGATGAGGCGGTCGCCGGAAGTCCTTCCTTTTGCCAGATTAATTGCGGATCGGCTTCGTCCGTGCGTATTTCAACCGTGTAAGTGAAAGCGTAACCCGGATTAATCGGCTCCCAACGTAATGTGGGCGTGGAATTGACTACCTCGTGACTGGCGGGACTCTTAAGCTGCACTTCGTCCCGAATTATTCTCCGGATTTGCGCCTGACAGATATTCACTGAATGTTTATAGGCGTCTTTGACGATAATATTAAAAACATTCCCTATCAGCTCTTCAGCCGAATTAAGCTTTAATTGAGAAAGAGTGATGCGGCTTTTCTCATAAAATTTTTCAATTGTGTCAAAAGTCAACAAGGTCGAAAAATCCAATGACGGACTTCGGAAGAATACGCTGTCGATATCGTTGTCTGAATCCGAAATGCGGGCTCTGACATAAACTTCCAGAATCTGAATGTTCGGATAACGATTAATAATGCTGCTGTAAAAGATTAATGAGTCCAGAGTCGGCAAGGCGTTCAGATGTATTTCTCCGTACCAGTTCGTTTTGCCCCGCCAGTCGATGTACAAAGAATCGTAGTGATACCCTTCTTTTCGGAAGAATAACCAACCATCGACTTTTTTCACATTTTCCATGGAAAAATAGCCGTTTTGATCCGTTCTGCACATTCGTTCAGCCGCGTCAAATTTTACCTCGGTCTGATTCAGCGTTTTAAAAGGAAGACTAAAAGTGAAAACTCTTCCTTCCACATTGGCGAACTTTCGATGCGGATTCGACGCGTCCAAAGGATTATTGCGGGGCGCGTCACATCCGGAAAGAATTAAGACGATGATATTCGATAGTAAAATTAAAAAGCCAAATCGAAAAAAAGCCATGGGACACAATCAAATTATTCTGAACTCAATTTTATTCGGGAATAATATAATTCCAAACAAAATAAAGAACAATCTTTTAAAATGATTAAGCGCAATTTTAAGCAATTCTTTTTGCAGTGAAAGCAAAATTTGAAGAAATTGCCTTAAAAATAAAATTCGGCTTAAAATTCAAAGGATCGTTATGAATCAATGGAAAAATCCGTGGAAATTTCTCGGCAGCCGTACTATCTATCGGAACGAATGGATTCGCTTAAGGGAAGATCGGGTCATTACTCCTTCGGGAAAACCGGGGATTTACGGAGTGGTTGAAGCCCATCCGGCAATCGGGGTAATCCCTTTAACAAAAGACGGTTTTACTTATCTGGTGGGGCAGTTCCGCTACACTTTGGGTGTGTATAGCTGGGAGATTCCCGAAGGCGGAGGGAATTTCGGAGAAACCACGCTCGAGGGCGCCAAACGGGAATTACGGGAAGAAACTGGTTTGCTGGCAACCCGATGGACTTACCTGGGCACCGCTTATACCAGCAATTCGTTTACCAATGAAATCGCTTATTTTTACCTGGCGGAAAACCTGATTCCGGGTAAATCAAAGCCCGATCACACGGAAGAATTGGTTGTTAAAAAATTGTCCTTTGAAGAAGCCTGGCAAATGGTTGTCAACGGCGAAATAAAAGACGCCATGTCGGTAATCGGTTTATTGCGGGTAAAGCAAATTTTAGACGCAAGGAAAAAATAATATCGTTTATTCTCCGGTTTCAAAGAAGGCTTAATAATCGGCGGAATAAATGTCATCCCACCTTTCCGCGGAAAAACACGCTTAAAAATCGCAGCTCGGGCACATTCTCAAACACGATGGTCAATGTGGCTAAAATGGGAACGGCTAAAATCATTCCCGCCACTCCCCATAAATATCCCCAGAAAATCAATGAAATAATCACCATCAGCGGACTTAAATTCAAAGAACGTCCCATAAGGCGGGGTTCTATCACATTGCCCATTAAAGTCTGAAGAAAAGCCAGAGCGACTAACATCCAGAACGCCTTTGAGACAGAGCCGAATTGAACAAGACTAAAAATAACCGGTAAAATCGAAGCAATGATCGAACCGATGTTCGGGATAAAATTGAAAAGAAAGATCAGAAATCCCCAGAAGATGGCAAAGTCCAGCCCGAAGATGACAAAAATCAGAATACTTATTCCGCCCGTCATAAAGCTCACGAGAGTTTTCGCGCCCAGATATTTCTGTACCTGCGTTGTAACGCTGTTCAAAATGGATAAAATACGTTCAGCCTGAGCGTGGTCAAACGCCAGACGAATTTTTTTATCGATATTGCGCTTGCCCATCAGCAGATATGCAAGGAAGATAATCACAATTATTGTTTTAAACAGAAAAGTGAGAAAAGAACCCACGCTGTTCAATAGTCCTTTGGCGATGTCAAGATTTTTAACCGCGGCTATCCAATCTATTTGCGACCAGGTTTTCCGGTCGAGATAGATCTGGTATTTTTGCTGACTTAGAATATGATTAAAACTTTCCATGAAGTTATCGATGGATTGCAGCATTCGCTCCTGATATTTCGGGAACTGTTCCACGAACATCTGAACATTGGCGTAAACCAAAAGTCCCAAAAGATACAGGATAACAAAAGCAAGTATCAGGGTAATCAGAACAGCTAAGGGAACCGGTATTTTAAAACGGGTAAATAATCGGACAATGGGGTCTAAAATGAAAGCCAGAAATAAAGCTACCAAAAAGGGCAAAATGATTGCGCGTCCGATGTAGAGAACCCAGACTATGAGAAACACAATAATAATGCTCAAAGCAAAATTTAAAAAACGATTCCCGGTCAGAAGCTTTCTTTCATCCATTATTGTTTTTGGAGAACAACCTCTCTTAAATTGTTTTTAAACTCTTTTAAAACCGCGTTGCCGCGACCCTTGGCATAAAATTGCCGAATTTTTTTATAAACTTCAACTCCTTCTACCGGCTTTTACTGAGCGCCTCCCGAAATGATTCAAAAATGTTCTGAAATCTCCGCGCTCCCGGTTTAAATCGCCCTAAAAAATTACCCTCATCGTCAAGAATAATAAAGATCGGAATAGCTTTTTTACCGTCGGTTAAAAATTTATTCATCAGTTCCGGATTTTGATCTCGTAATGCTATACGAAATTCCACGGAATTGTTTTCAAATAATTTGATTAAACGCGGTAAAACGGTTAATGAATCGGCGCACCACGGCTCAGTGATCACTAAAATCCGTAAGCGCGGGAGTTCAGCGCTAAAATCCGCATCGGCTGTGTCTGCGCGTTTGTAATGAAGATCGTGTAAATATTTCTGATTTCCCAATAACGGAACATATTCATCGATCGTCAGCGCGTTATTAAAATCATCCGATAAGTTCAATAGTTTTTTACCTTTCTGCGATCAGGCAATCCAGACCGTTTTAATATTTACGAATTCTTTAATACCGTAATGAGACAACTCCCGACCGTAACCTGATTTTTTGATTCCTCCGAACGGCAAACGCGGATCGGATTTGACCATTCCGTTGATGAATACCGAGCCCGTGTTAATTTCACGAGCCAGCGTTTTTGCTTTTTCCGTATTGCGGGACCAGATACTCGCTCCGAGTCCGAATTCCGAATCGTTGGCAACGGCAACGGCTTCATCTTCATCCTGAACCGGAATGACGGCTGCAACCGGTCCGAAAGTTTCTTCGTCGTACACGGGCATCCCCTTTTTCACATCCGAGAGCACCGTGGGAAGATAAAACGATCCTGATCCTTCCGGACGTTTTCCGCCGGTTAACAAACGCGCTCCGGCTTTTACGGAATCCCGCACCTGCCGGTCTATTTCATCGACCAGATCTTCTCTGGCTAAAGGTCCGACATCCGTGCTTTCGTCCGCCGGATTCCCGACTTTCAGGGATTTTACGCGTTCGGTCATTTGTTTTTCGAATTTTTCCAGCAACGGCTCCGCAACAATAAAACGCTTGGCTGCAATACAACTTTGCCCGGCGTTCAGCATTCTTGCCTGAACAGCCGTTTGAACGCACTTTTCCAGATCCGCGTCTTCCAGAACAATAAAAGGGTCCGATCCGCCCAATTCCAGAACCGTCTTTTTGATTTCGCGTCCGGCGAGAGCAGCCACGGCTTTGCCAGCCGGTTCGCTGCCCGTCAGGGTGACCGCCTGAATATGACGATCTTTTATCACTTTTTCCACTAATGGGGCTTTAATTAAAAGCGTTCTGAATAAATTGGCGGGGAATCCGGCTTCCCGAAATATCTCTTCTATCGCCAAAGCGCAGCCCGGAACATTTGATGCGTGTTTCAAAACAGCGGCGTTCCCAGCCATCAACGCCGGAGCCGCAAATCGGAAAACCTGCCAGAACGGAAAATTCCAGGGCATTACCGCCAAAATAACGCCCAGCGGTTCAAACGCAACATAGCTGCTGCTGGCGTCCGTTTTTACCTCTTCTTCTTTTAAAAATTTCTCCGCATTTTCGGCGTAATAATCACAAACCCAGGCGCATTTTTCCACCTCCGCTCTCGCTTCGCGGATTATTTTGCCCATCTCCAGCGTAATAAGCCCGGCAAACTCATCCCTTCTCTGCCGCAGAATCTGAGCAGCCCGGCGCATCAAACCCGAGCGCTGAATCATCGAAATCTGACGCCAGAACCGAAACTCCTCCTGAACAAGACTAATGATCTTTTTTACTTCCTGTTCGCTGTGCTCGGGATATTCCTTGATTACCCGATTGTCGGTTGGATTAATCGCTTTCATGGTTCCAACCCTCTTCATAGTTTAATTAACGATTATCGATGAATTGCCAAAACGGCTGATCACGCTTGTTTTATTCACCCGGACAACATCATTCTCACCGAATCAAACAACAAATACCCGGCTATCAAAAACATAAAAACAGCCAACGCTCTTATCAAATGGTTAAACAGTTGAATCGGTATCTTTTCTTTATGCCGATGCAAAATTCCCGTTAAAATATAAAACCAGATAACCGTTCCCACAGCCACCGATGCCGAATAGTCCAGGCTGTTTAATATCTGGAAAAAGAGATTGGGTTTGGAGCTGTCCTGGTCGCTTTTAAATTTATCGATTAATTGCTGCTGTTCCTGGGAATTGAAAATAGGTTGATCGGTATTTTTGATTTCTTCCACGTTTTCAAAAAACATATTCTCCATTCCGCCCACATTTATTCCGTTGGAGGCGGCAAAAGACAACACGATAAAAGACGAAACCAACCAGCCCATAAACAATGTGGGATTCAATAAATTCACGATAAAACCCGTAAAAAATCCGTCGTGCTTTTTGACCTTACCCAACAACGGGCGTTTCATCAGACCTTTTTCGTTTTCATCGGTAAGGTGAAGGCGGGTGTTCCAGAGTTTATAGGCTAAAATGAAAATAAATATCGAGCCTAAGAGTAAAATGTAGGTTATGCTCCACTTGTATCTTATAAATAACTTTGTAAATCCGAATACGACAATAAAAATATAAAGAAAGTCAACTGTCGCGCCGCCTATGGCTGTGAAAAGCGCTCTCTTGCGATTATCGTGTAGCGTGTAAGAAATAACAAGAATGCTGATGGGACCCGCGGTGGGCATGGAAAAAGCAAAACCAACCAAAAGACCTATTACGGTTAATGAAATTAAAGTAGTCAACATCGATTTATTTTGCCCCCTAAAAACCTTTACCGTTCAGATTTTTAATCCGAAGTCTTTAGAAATTCGCTTTTTAACAAACCGAAACGGATAATATCATGGTATTTACCGTCCGTAAATTTCGCTTCTCTTAAAATGCCTTCCTCAACAAACCCTAATTTGTTGAATAAGTTCCTGGCAGGCAAATTAAAAGAATAGACCTCCGCTTCGAGTCGATGAAAATTCAAATTCCGGAAAGCCAGATTAATCAATTCCCGAAGAGCGGTTTGCGCCAATCCTTTTCTTCTGACCTTCGGAACAAGCCAGATTCGAACTTCGGCTTTGCGGTTAAACCAGCGAATATTAATTAATTGAATCGCGCCGACTACCTGTTTTTCATATTCGATGCGAAAGATCAATTCATCCGGCATGGACTCCGGATACCAGATTTTTTCGCTCAAATTTCGCCATTCGGGTATGCCGCTTTTCAGATTTTCCAACTGTTCGTCAAATTTGGGAATCAATTGAATTCGAACCGAATTTTGTTCTACCCACATTCTTCCGTGCTCCTTAATGGTACTAACTGGATTGTGTTAAGCCAACGGTAAACTACCGGCGCCGTTACGATTACAAACCAGGCTAAAAACGCCCCGGCAACCACGTCAATTACATAATGGTAGCGCAGGTAAACCGTTGAAAAGATAAGGCTGCCGCCGATAACCAAAAGAATATTGAAATACTTCCGGTGATACTTAGCAGCAAAGTACATTGTTAACAAAGTGATTTCTGTATGACCGCTGGGGAACGCGTCTCTTTGAACATTCTCCAGGGTATTAAGCAATTGCTGTAAATGTTCGGTAAACCACATTCCCTGAATCGGAAAACTCTGCAAATAATCAAGGGTGAATCGCGGACCGATTGCGGGAACAAGAAAATAGCCCAAGTACGAAGTGTAAAATCCGTAAACGATAATAAAGGCGAAATAATCAAACTCTTCCATGCGCGATTGCCGATACAGCAAAATTATTAAAATAAGCGGCAAAAAATAGAAACTGGTATAGACTATCTGGAAATACTCGGCTAATAACGGGTTGTAAATTTTTTCCAGCCAAACGGTGGGATGAACGCCGAACAAAAAGTAATCGATTTTTATTAAAATATAATCCAGATCCTTCGGGCGGACATTGTGCACCAGATAATGTAATTCGCCAAAATTAAAAAGGATTAACGGAATGGGATTCCAAAGCCGTATCCAGTTTAAAATTCGATTCGACCCCATAAAAGGCAGGGTCAATAAAAATCCGACAATAAAAAAATGAAAAATTAAAAATAAAGCTCCGTGCGGAATTTTGGAGTAATTAAAAAGAATGATCAACACGACGATAAACTGGTAAATTACGGTTACTTTATCCGCGGCGCGTAATTTGGATTCGTAGTATCTAAGTCGTTCCAATTTCTTTATGCTCTCCAATAATTATTAAACGGACTCATTATACAAATTATAAGGGAATATTTCCATGTTTTTTTGCCGGATTCGAATCCACTTTATTTTCCAACATGCGTAAAGCCTGAACAATTCTTTTGCGCGTAAAACGCGGTTCGATCACCTCGTCAATATATCCCAGTTCCGCCGCCAGAAAGGGATTGGCGAACTTTTCGCGGTATTCTTTTTCTTTTTGAGCCAACATGGCTTCCGGGTCTTCAGCCAGCGCAATGTCCCGTTTAAAGATGATCTCCGCCGCGCCCTTGGGACCCATTACGGCTATCTCGGCGCTGGGCCAGGCAAGATTTACGTCGCCGCGAATATGTTTTGAACTCATCACATCATAAGCGCCTCCGTAAGCCTTACGGACAATCACGGTAATTTTAGGCACCGTGGCTTCCGAAAAAGCAAACAATAATTTTGCGCCATGCCGAATAATACCGCCCCATTCCTGATTTGTTCCGGGCAAAAATCCTGGCACGTCTTCGAAGGTAATTATCGGGATGTTAAAGGCGTCGCAAAAACGCACAAAACGCGCTCCTTTCACCGATGCGTCGATGTCCAGCACACCGGCAAGGTACGAAGGCTGATTGGCTACAATTCCCACCGGATAGCCGTCAATGCGGGCAAAGCCGACAATCAGATTTTTGGCGTAATCGGCGTGAATCTCAAAAAAAGAATCGCGATCGATAATCGTTTGAATGATCTCATACATATCGTAAGGTTGATTGGGATTTTCGGGAATAAAATCATCCAAAAAATCATCGACCCGATCGGGATCGTCGTCGCTTTCGATTTTAGGAGGATCTTCAAGATAATTCGACGGCAGATATGAAATGAGCTTTCGAATTTTTTGCAGACATTCGACGTCGTTTTCGCAGCTCACATGATTAACGCCGCTCTTGGAGGCGTGTGTTTCCGCTCCTCCCAGTTCTTCGTGGGTTACCTCTTCGTGGGTGACCGTTTTAACCACATTGGGTCCTGTAACAAACATGTAGCTGGTGTTTTTAACCATAAGCACAAAATCCGTAATCGCCGGCGAATAAACCGCGCCGCCCGCGCAGGGTCCCATCACAGCCGAAATTTGCGGAACCACGCCCGAAGCCAGGGTATTTCTTAAAAAGATTTCGGCGTATCCTCCCAAACTTCGCACGCCTTCCTGAATTCGCGCCCCGCCCGAATCGTTAATTCCGATGACCGGCGCGCCGACCTTCATCGCCTGATCCATGATTTTGGTGATTTTCAACGCGAATGTTTCTGACAGACTCCCGCCGAACACGGTAAAATCCTGCGAAAAAACAAAAACCAGACGCCCGTCGATGTAGCCGTAACCGGTGACTACCCCGTCTCCGGGAACACGCTGTTTTTCCAGCCCGAAATCCCTTGTTCGGTGACGAACCAGCATATCCATTTCCACAAAGCTGCCCTCGTCCAAAAGGAGCCGAACCCGTTCGCGCGCGGTTAATTTTCCTTTTTCATGCTGCTTTTTAATCCGTTCTTCCCCGCCGCCTTTTAACGCCAGTTCACGCAGTTCAAACAAACGACGGAAATTTTCTTTATACGACATGAAATTCCCCCTGTAATTTATTGTCCGATCAAAACAAGGTTTTCTTCGATCAATTTATTAATCCGTTTTCTTTGAAGCTAAAATAACCATCAAATGTTATGATAATGTGATCGTAAACGGGAATATCGAGAATTTTCCCGCTGTTGACCAAACGATTGGTCACTTCGATATCCGCCTGCGAAGGTTTGTTTTGTCCGGACGGATGATTATGCAGGACAATAACGCCCTTTGCCATATATTTTACCGCCGGACTGAAAACTTCGCGCGGATGAACAAGAGAGGCGTCCAGAGTGCCGGTGGTTATGCGAAAATCCTGAATGCGCTCCAAATTGCTGTTCAATAAAATCACATAAAACGATTCCTGCTTTAAATGTCCCAAAACGGGTTGGTAGGCTTTGGCGACCTTTTCGGGATCGCGAAAGCTGACCACCTCGCGCTCGGCTCGCTCACGTTGAAGATTGCGGTACAATTGAAATGCGGCTAACAGTGTAACCGATTTGGCGGGACCAATACCCTTGACCTGCTGCAATTCCTTTAAAGAGGCGTTGCTCAGCGCTTCCAGAGAACCAAAGGCGCGGATCAGTTTTTTTGCCAGCTCCACGGCGTTCAACTGCGGCGTACCCTGCCCCAGAAGTATGGCGATTAACTCTGCGTTGGAAACGGAATCCGGACCCAGACGCATTAACTTCTCGCGCGGACGTTCTTCGAGGGGCCAATCGGTGATGCGCGAACGAAACTGACCGGGTTCATTGATGCGATTCATTTTAACGGAATCCCTGTAATTTTAAGAGACTTTATTTTATGCAGGTAAAAACAGAATGTTCGTTCTTTTGATCAACTTAACACGGGACTCAGAAGGAAAACGGGTTCGGCTGCCAGACAAAACCGCTTCCGCAGGAAAATTCACAGACTCGATCAAAAGACTGCGCCATTCTTCGGCTTTTACTCTTCATTCGGAATTTTTTTATTTTTCCGATACCAATCGCGAATGTACTCAACGGCTTCTTTCAGCGAACTTCCGGGTCCAAATAACCGACCGGTGCCTAATTCTTCAAGTTTTTTTATGTCATCTTCACTCATAATTCCGCCGCCGGTGAGTAAGACGTCGTTCATGTTATTCTTCTTCATTAATTCCAAGATTTTCGGAAAAACCATCATGTGAGCGCCGGAAAGAATGCTGATGGCTATTACATCCACATCTTCCTGCAAAGCGGTGTCAACAATCATTTGCGGCGTTTGTCTTAAACCGCTGTAAATCACTTCAAATCCTGCATCGCGAAAAAACGAAGCCACGACTTTGGCGCCGCGGTCGTGACCGTCCAAGCCGGCTTTTGCCACCAAAACACGAATCTTCTTTTCCATACTCTCCTCGCCAAAAAATATGATTTTTATTCATGTTATTATTCTGAATAACTAATACAATTGATCGCTTTTTTCGTTCCGGGCAAACCCTCCTCGCATCGCTAAAATAATAAAATCCGGACCCCGGTTAAATTAAAGTTTCCGGATAATCAAACCAGCCCGAAAAACTCACGGTTCTTTAGAAATCCGCCGATTCCCGGTATTCCCCGAAGACTTCTTTCAGGGTATTTACCATTTCGCCGACCGTGGCGTACGCCTTTGCGCACTCCACGATTACCGGCATTAAATTCTTGTTTTCAACGGCGGCTTGTCTGAGTTCTTTTAAAAGCGAGTTGACTTTGGTATTGTCTCTTTCCCGCTTAAGCGCTTTTAAACGTTCCACCTGCCGCTTTTCCACTTCGGGCGAAACCTGCAAAAGCGGAATTTCGATTTTTTCGTTTTTTTCTTTAAAGGCATTTACGCCCACGATGTAGCGGTCGCCGTTCTCGATTTCAACCTGATAGCGATAAGCAGCCTGTGCAATTTCCTTTTGAAAAAATCCTTTTTCAATCGCCGGGATTACGCCGCCCAGATCATCGATTTTTTGGAAATATTCTTCGGCGCCCTGTTCCATTTTATTTGTCAGGTCTTCCATAAAATAGCTGCCGCCAAAGGGATCGATGGTATGCGGCACACCCGTTTCGTAAGCCAATATTTGCTGCGTGCGCAGGGCGATTTTAACCGCTTTTTCCGAGGGCAGGGCAAGAGTTTCGTCCATGGAATTGGTGTGCAGAGACTGAGTTCCGCCGAAGACCGCCGCCAATGCCTGATAAGCCACGCGAACGATGTTGTTTTCCGGTTGTTGAGCCGTTAAGGTGCATCCCGCCGTCTGGGTATGGAAACGCAGAATCCAGGAGCGCTCCTTTTTTGCGCCGTATTTGTCGCGCATCCTTTTGGCGTAAATGCGTCGGGCGGCGCGGAATTTTGCGACTTCTTCAAAAAAATCATTGTGCGAATTAAAAAAGAACGACAACCGCGGCGCGAACTCGTCAATATCCAGTCCCCTTTCCAGAGCGGCTTCGATGTAAGCAAAACCGTCGGCAAGAGTAAACGCCAATTCCTGCAAAGCCGTGGAGCCCGCCTCACGAATGTGGTAACCGCTGATACTGATGGTATTCCATAAGGGCATTTTTTCGGTGCAGTATTCGATCATGTCAACAATAATGCGCATGGAAGGATTGGGCGGAAAGATGTACTCTTTTTGCGCGATGTATTCCTTTAAAATGTCGTTCTGAACTGTGCCGCGTAGTTGCTCGGGACTCACTCCCTGTTTTTCTGCCACGGCAACGTAAAAGGCTAACAGGATAATCGCCGGAGAATTAATGGTCATTGAAGTGGAAACCTTATCCAGCGGAATGCCGTCAAACAAAATTTCCATATCGCGCAGCGAACTGACGGAAACTCCGCAAATTCCGACTTCCCCCTCGCTCCAGGGATCGTCGGAATCACGTCCCATTAACGTCGGTAAATCAAAAGCTACCGAGAGACCTGTTTGTCCGTTTTCCAGCAGATATTTAAAACGGGCGTTGGTGTCTTCCGGAGAACCGAATCCGGCGAACTGACGCATGGTCCACAATCTGCCGCGATACATGTTGGCGTGAACCCCGCGGGTAAAAGGAAACTGCCCGGGCATGCCCAGATCACGATCGTAATCAAAATCTTCAAGCATATCGGGTATTCCCATAAGCTCGACAGGGTTCCCGGAGGCTGTAATGAATTTTGCGTCGCGCGTTTTGGCTTTTTTAACTTCTTCCTGCCAGCGTTTGTAGGCTTTTTGATCCATGAATAAACTCCCCCATCTTTTTTTGCTGAATGCGGCGTTTAAAGCCATTTTGTATTTTATTAATCATTCATCAAGGCTATCCCGAATGATCATTTAAATTATAACGTAATAATTTACAAAATATTGATGATTAACAAAAGATCGACTTCATTTATTTGCGAGCAAATTAAAATTCTTTTTGCGAACATAATTAATCGCAAATTACGCGGAGGATAATAATTCCGACGAACGCCGACAGAATCAGCGTAATCGGTGATAAATTCATTCACAGAGAGCTTTAACTGAAAAATCATTTTAACTTTAACACAGCCGCCGTGTTTGAAAATCGAGATTTTTCCGAAAGGTTAAAAAAACGCTTTTTAATTGAATATTGTTGCACGATAATTTTTCAGGAATTTTGCCGCGGCGAAAATGACGACAGCGCCGGTTTTTGGAGAAAAGACAGGAGACGATTATTTTGAAGACGGCGTCGGAAATCCGTCTGATGTTTAAGACTCATAATTGAGTAAGCGCGGTCTGGATATTTTTGAGCATTTTTTTGCTCTCAATTCTGAGCAAACTGATGTTGATCTCGTTGTTGGTCAGCGCGATAAAAAAATGTTTTTGATCGGGAGTACGCACGATTCGTAAAATACCTTTTTCGAACTGAACCAGAATTTCGTCGGTTGCTCCCAATTTCAGTTGATTGCCGGTTTCTTCGCCCTGCGAGGTAAGCTGTGAAATTACGGGCACCAATTCGGCGATATCGTAGTTTTTCTTTTCTTTGTTTTTAATGGCGGAAGCGATTGAAAAACCGTTCTTATCAAAAATCGCCGCCATTAAAATTCCTTTTAACTCCACAAACTCCTCGATAATGCTCTTAAGTTGTTCCTGTCCGCTCCGCGGTTTATCGCGTTCTGTTATTGCCGAACCCGCCCGTTTTTCGTCCAGACGGCGCAATCCTTCCAAAAGCAGACTTTGCCAGCCTTTAAAAATAGTCTCTTTGGGCGCCTTGTCATTTTTCTTTAGGGTAAAGGTGCCGCCCTCCCAGGTCAAGATTTCATAAAACGCTTCTTCACCCTCAATAACGTCCACCTGAGCGTGAACAATATTGCCGTCTTCAAAATAGATCACCCCGCGCTGATCGTCTTTTTCGAAATGGATGCTGTTTGTCTGCCGACCGAGACAGGTCAACTGAATCAGATCGCTTAATTGAAAATCGGAAATGCGTCCTTCGAACCCTTTTTTCTCCTGAATAACATTTTGGATTAACTGGCGCAATTCCTGAATTTCGAAAGGTTTTTCGATGTATTTAAAACAGCCGCGTTTGTTGGCTTCTTCCTGAATTTCTGATGAACCGTAGGCGGTCATGATCACAACTTTGGTTTGAGGATAGTTTTCACGGATTTTCAGCAACAGGTCGAGTCCGGAAATCTCCGGCATGCGAATATCGGTAATAACCAGATCGACCGGCACCTGGGCAAGCACATCAAGCGCAGCCATGGCGCTATTCATGGCAATCAATTCATATTTATCCCGATCGCGGGAAAGATGTTTGGAAATCGACCAGGTTAAATCTTCTTCGTCATCTACAATTAAAACACGCTTTTTAGCCATAAACAAAAATCCTCAAACTAAACTTTTTCGCACGCTCCGAAAAATTAACCAATCAGATAGAATAAAACAAGAAAAGCCGGAGCGCTGAACAACACGCTGTCGAAACGATCCAGAATTCCGCCGTGACCCGGTAAAATATTCGACGAATCCTTTACTCCGGCGTCACGTTTAAACCACGATTCCACAAGGTCGCCGAATTGTCCGACAATACCGACAATCAAGCCCGAAATAATAGCCACATTTATGGTAATCGGAACAATTTGATAAAAATAAACCACTAAATACACCAACAGCGCGCCGATTAATCCGGCAACCGCGCCTTCCCTGCTCTTTTTAGGGGAAACCCTTTCAAACAAACGATGGCGTCCGAATTTCATTCCGAAAAAATAGGCGAAGGTGTCGCAGATCCAAATGGCTACGAACATGGTCAGAATGAATTTTCCGGCAAAATCGAAATTAAAATTTAGCATGGCGTTCAAATTCAATCGCAATAACAGCAACATTCCCCAAAAACCGGTGGGATAAACAATGCCGAAAATAGTGGCGCTTACGTTCAAAAGCGGCGAATCCTGATTGCGGAACATCTCTGTTCCGATAATGTACATCAGCATAAAAATTCCCAATACGATCAGATAAGGCTGCCAGTTTAAAAAGATTGTCGCCAAAACTATCTGTCCTAAAAAGATGCCGGACATCACATTGGGTTTGCCGCCCTTCCGCTCAAAAAGATGATACATTTCCCACTGACCGATTAAAGTGACAATAACCGAAAAAGTGTAAAAAAACGTGCCTCCCTTAAGAATAACGAATAACAGCAAGGGAATTCCGACAACCGCTACGGCGACTCTAATGGAAAGTTCTTTCATGAACAGCTCCTGTCAGTTAAAAAATTTCGACGGCGTAAGTTAACCAAAATCGGAATATTGTGCAAAGCGGGATCCGGCGGAAAGCATTAATTGCAAACTACAGACAACAGATTAATCAAAGAATAACTATGTCTCCACTTTAAAAAGGTCTGAAACTGTCATTTCGATGAGCGCAGCGAAGAGAAATCTTTTGCTTTTGTCGGAATCGTTAAGATTTCTCTACCGCATTGGCGGTATCGAAATGACAGAACACGTTTTTTAGAGTGAATTCAAATATTTCTGATGCGCAACAACTTTTTGAAATTTACTGGAATAATTTTACACACTGATCGGAACCGATTTAAAGAAAAATCCTGCAAGGAAAAACAACTCGTTTAATGTGATTGCTTTTTAAGCGATCGCCGATTTTTCGGATCGATTGTTTCCGATTCGCTTAGCCCGTTTAATTCAGACTAAAAAACAACGGTTGAGCTCCGCTTAATACGAAATTCAATCGCGAAAATTTTTAAGCCGGAAACGGATTGCGGATTTACAAGACGACAGGAATCAGGTAAGTTCTGAAGCCTGCTCGAAAAAGGCGAAAAACTGATGCTCTTCAAGAATTTTATTGGTGTCGGGATTTGCGGATTTTACGTTCCAGAATTCAATTCCGATAACTTCACGCGATAGGTATTTAACCACCTGATTCAGCAACACCGCCAAAAGCAGCAAATGTTTTTCGGAAAAAGAAGACAATTTGGAAAAATCTATTTTAAGGCGCGGTTGAATTTGAATATCCAGACCTTCTTCCTGATCAAACATATTTTTTAACTTAATATTCGCCTTATTAAAAGCCACCTGAGTAGATCTCGAACCGGCAAATTGAATAAACTCTTCAAACTTTTCTTTCAGGTATCGTTCAAGGGTATTTATTATTAATTTCTCCTCTTCCGACCATTCGGGATTATCGCTTTCGGCTTCCGGCTGTAGCTCGAAAATTGAAGGCTCAATCAAAAACGTCCCTTCTTCCCAGCTCAGGAGTTCGTCGAGAGCCTCGTCTTCATTTTTATCGTCAAAATTTAATCGCAGTAATTGCCCTTTGTCGTACTCGAAAACAGCCTCTTCTTCGCCGCGTTTTAATACAATTTTTCCGGTTAATGCGTTCTGCTCGGCAAAATTCAGAATACGGATTAAACCGAAATCTTCCAGGTTGCCCCGAGGTCTGATTTTTTTCAGGAATTGCAATTCGGTCAGTTCCAGCGCTCTGTTGGTTTTCATCAGGCGGTGGCTGAGCATGTGCGTTAAAGAGAGCGTAATATCGGGATTTTTCATGATTAATCGATCAAAATCGCTTTTGAGCAGCCGCCACAATTCCACGTCCTCTTCGGCAATTACCGTGGCGGAGCGCGGTTCTCCGGTAATCAAAGCCATTTCACCAAAATAATCGCCTTCTTCAAGACGGGCTAAAATTACGGGATGATCTATCTCTTCGGAATGTGTTTCCACCCGTACGCGTCCCGACCTGATGATGTAAAAACAGTCGCCCATATCGCCTTCGCGAATGATGACATCGTCTTTTTGAAAGCGAACGAGTTGCAGTTTATCATAGATTAAACGCAAATCTTTTTCCGCGACCGAGGAAAACAGAGGAACGTTTTTTAGTTGCTGTAAAAGAATTTCATTCATTTTGATTAAAATGCTCGATTAGTTGTACTATTTCACTGACTTCATGCCCCTGAGTAATCTTAATGTCCTTATGGGCGTCGAACATAGCCCTGTATTCTGGCTTCAGGTTGCTTTCGCCGAGAAAAACAATGGGGGTTTCCTTGATTTCCCGTACCGTTTCAATCAGCTTTAGTCCGTCTCCGTCGGGAAGCTTGATGTCGGAAACGATCAAATCGATATTCCGCTGCCGGAACACTTCCGCTCCGTCCGTTATGTTTTTGGCTTTGGAAATTGAATAACCCATACTGGTGAGCGCCCGTTCGATAATTTTTTGCACAACCAGAGAGTTACTCAAAATCAAAACATTCCTGATTTCAACTTCTTTTGTTTCATCTTCTTTAAATCTATCCAATTTTAACGGGCGAAGTTCTATGGCAAAGAATCCGTCCTGCCAGTTCAGCATGGTATCAAGCGCCTCATCCTCGCTCATATCGCTTAATTTAACTTCTTGCAGTTGACCGGCTTTGAATTCGAGCGTGCCTTCCTGACTATTGTTTTTTACCCGCAAAGTTCCGGTAACCGAGTTGGACTCGCAAAACCGGATCAAATCCACCAGAGGGACATGCTTCAGGCTTCCCTGGGGTCCCTGCTGAGTGGCTTCTATTTTAGAGACCTGCGGCAAATGCGAAGCTTTTTCCAGCGTCTCTCTCAATCGTTGACTAACGATCTTCCCGATGCTGATGGAGATGGAAGGGAATTTTTCCAGAATCACGTCAAAATCATTTTTATGCAGAGCGAACATTTCCGAATCTTCCGTGGTGATTACTGTTGCGGATCTGGGTTCTCCGGTGAGCAGCGACATTTCTCCGAAATAGTCTCCGCTGGATAACGTCGCGACAACCTGTTCTTTGCCGTCTTCGGAATATATGCAAATTTTAACCTTGCCACTAATAATAATGTACATTTCATCGCCCGGATCGCCGATTTGGCAGACGGTATCGTTGGCATTAAAGGTTTTGAATTTTAACCGCTGAATGATGAAATCGATACTCTCCTTTCCCAGGGTATGGAAGAGGGGTACCTGCCTCAGAATTTTACTAAGTTGGATCATTACTTTGGCTCCTGTCCAAATTAAATGAACTTTTTAAGTAAGAAATAAAGATAAAGCACAATAGCAAAAACGATCAGCGTCCACCACAAAGGTTTTACTCTTCGCCGCGGCAGTCGTTCGAATTCGATGCGCTTTTTCTTTAACCGTTCCGGGTGTAAACGGGATTCCAGATCAAATTCCCGATATTTTTTAAATCCCCAAAATTGCATGGACGTCAGAGTTCTTTTTTTAATTTAAAAAAATCTTCATAAAAAAACTTACTTAAAAGCTAATTGACAGTCAAAAAAAAATGGGCTGAATACCTCAGCCCATTTACAAATCGGTTCAATAAATGGTTATTCGGATAACTTATTCTTCGACTTTTGTTCTTTTGGAATCCCAGTACATGTAAATCAGTAAAAGCAGGAACATAAAAAAGCCCAATATTTCTGCGCCGGAAGATTCGACCCATTTACTGGTTCCTATTGTTTTCATTATATTCCAGCCGTCCTGTCCGGTAACGCTTTGACCGATAAAGACGATCGCCGCGGCAACCACGCCCATAATAGCTCCGCCCGCAATAAAACCGGAAGCGATTAACGTGCCTTTTTCACGGCGCGCGACCTGCAATTTTTCGTCTTTTGTGCTCTTGTAAACCAAATGGGCGATAATTCCGCCCGCTAAAATCGGCGTGTTCAAATGCAGCGGTAAATACATTCCCAGCGCAAACGCCAGAGGGGAAATTCCGAGGAAATCGAGAATCACCGCCAGAATCACTCCGGCAATGTACAGTATCCACGGCGCGGGCTGTCCGGTCATCAGCGGTTTTAAAACAGCCGCCATTGCCGAAGCCTGAGGCGCTTCCAGTCCGCCGGGTCCAAAGCCGAACGTGCGGTGTAACAAAAAGATGACCGCGCCCACGGAAGCGGCAGCCAAAAGCGTTCCGAGAAATTTGTAGCGTTCCTGAGTTCGGGGCGTTGTGCCAAGCCAGTAACCTATCTTTAAGTCGGTAATAAAACCGCCCGCCATGGAAAGAGCGGTACAAACAACTCCGCCGATAATCAAAGCCGCCAACATTCCGTCATCTCCGTGGAGACCGATGGATACCAGAATCACCGAGGAAATAATGAGGGTCATCAAAGTCATTCCGGACACAGGGTTAGTGCCCACAATGGCGATTGCCCGCGCGGCTACGGTGGTAAAAAGGAAGGCAATCACCGCTACGATCGCCAGACCTGTAAAGGCGTATAAAACATTGCCCTTTACCACAAGCAGCAAAAAGAAAACAAATATGCCCAAAAACACGCTCACGATCAGAACGGACACCCATTTCATCTTAATATCGGTCTGAGTGCGCGGAGCCTTGTTGTCAATCATATCTTCGTGAGCCTTGCCCGTAATTTCTAACCAGGCTAATTTGAAGGCGCCGGTAATAATTTTATGCGATTTGATGACGCCTATCAACCCGGCGGCGGCAATTCCTCCGATTCCGATATGCCGGACATATTGATTAAAAATTTCCATGGGCATCATGGCGGCGATGGGTTTGGCTGCGTTCAGGATGGGCGCGGGATTGAACTGCCCCACATAATAGATAGCCGGTAAAATTACCCACCAGGCAAGAAATGATCCGCTGGCGATAATCAAAGCGTATTTCAAACCGACAATGTAGCCCAGACCCATAACCGCAGCTCCGATGTTCATTCTGAATTCGAGGCGCGTTGCGTTTGCCAATTGTTTTCCCCAGCCGAAGACCGTGGTTGAAACAACTTCTTTCCACAAACCAAGCCCGGAAACAAGAAAGTCGTAAAGACCTCCGATAAACAATGCTTTTAATAAAATCTTAGCCTGACGTCCGCCGGCTTCGCCGGCAACAAGAACTTCGGTAGTTGCGGTAGCTTCGGGAAAAGGAAATTCGCCGTGCATGTCTTTAACAAAATACCGTCTGAAAGGGATTAAAAATAAAATTCCCAAAAAACCGCCGAAGAGAGAAGCTAAAAAAACCTGCGGAAATGTGGCGTTAAGCCCTAAAATGTAAAGACCGGGAATGGTAAAAATAGCTCCGGCAACAATCACTCCGGAGCTTGCGCCGATGGACTGCACAATTACGTTTTCCGAAAGAGAATCTTTTCGTTTTAGCAATGACGACATTCCCACCGCTAAAATTGCAATCGGAATGGCTGCTTCGAATACCTGACCTATTTTCAGACCCAGGTAGGCTGCCGCCGCTGAAAATACTACGGCATAAAACATACCCCAAAAAAGCGAATAGCCGGTGACCTCGGGAAGCGGAAGATCATCCGGCACAACGGGCATGTAAACTTCACCTTCCTTTAGTTTACGGTAGGCATTCTCGGGTAAGCCCTTACCCTTGGTAGTGGGTTCCATACCATCTCCTTTGTTTTTTCGACTGTAAATTTCAAGAAAAGGTAAAAGATACTCAATCCTCATTTACAAGTAAAGATATTTTTATGCAATTTTAAAAGATTTCCCTGCGTTTTTTACATTTTTTTTCAAAATGAACGCAGAATGTCGGTTTGAATGTGACGAGCAAGGAGCAAGATTAAAGATTAAAGGAAAAAGATGAAAGATTAAAGGAAAGGTCGTAAGAAAGCGGAAAACAGAAAGCAGTTATGCGTAATGCGTGATGAGTAACGAGTGACAAAGTGACAAAGTGACAAAGTGACAAAGTAACAAGGTCGTGATGCGTGATGCGTGATGCGTGATGCGTGATGCGTGATGCGTGATGCGTGATGCGTGATGCGTGATGCGTGATGCGTGATGCGTGATGATCGGATATCATTAAAAAAGAGCTGAAATTCTAATTTTGAATTTAATTTAGAGATCCGACCCGTCTGCACGGGAAAAATTCAAATGTTAAAACATTTCCGGACTTTCTCCAATATGATTAAAGCTCCGGATTGTTTAGAATTTCTGTCATTCAGCCATTCGAATTTGTTTCGTATTTCGATATTCGAATTTCGGATTTATGATTTTCTTCCTCAGTCCACCGGTAGTTGGTCACATATTCATTAAGAGTTAATAGTTATGGGTGTAAGGGTTACTCGTCGCTTGTCACTCTGTAACTCTGTAACTTTGTAACTTTGTAACTCGTCACTTTTTTACTCATCACGCATCACGCATTACGATGACCGGAGAAACCCCTTAACTCTTAACCCTTACACCCTTAACCCTTAACGAAGCCCATAAATCCAAGATTTTCTGCAATTATTTTTTTCCGTGGCGATTGGCATTCAATAAAAACGGATTTTTTACGATAACATAAAAAACGGAATCAAAACCATCGGAAAAAAACCATGACTTTCCCTGAACTCAAAAAACGCGTAAAAACCAGACGACGATTAAAGGAATGGGAACTCAATCCTTTTCTGTTCAGCTTTTGGCAGCGCCTTTTCCATTTTGAACATATCGAATATCTGTTTTCCTTAGCCGTCCCTCTGCTTAAAATCACGGGAATTTACCGCCGCGGATATCGGAATGCCCGGCGAATTCGTTCCCATCATGTTTTTCTTTCTTTCCCGAATCTTCCTCAGGCGTTTAACGGTTATCGAATTTTATTCATTTCCGATCTCCACGCCGACGGCAATCGGGAAATCATTCGGGATTTTAGCGCTTTTATTTCCGGACTCGAATTCGATCTGGTAATTTTGGGCGGCGATTACCGCTTCAAAATCAGAGGACTGACCGACCATTCCCTTAAGCAGTTGGAGGAACTCGTTCAAAATTTAAAGGCAAAAGACGGAATTTTAGGCGTGCTGGGAAATCACGATCCGTGGGAAATCATCCGTCCCCTTGAGAAAATGGGGATCAGAATGTTAATTAACGAATCGGTAAAAATTAGTAGAGACGGCAAAAACATCTGGATTTTGGGACTGGACGACGCGCACTTTTTTGAAAGCGACGATTTTACAACAGCCGTTAACGGCATTCCCGCTTCTGCGTTTCGGGTTGTGGTTTGTCACTCCAATGACGCGCTGCTGCACATTCCGCCGGATCAATGCGAATTCTTTTTAAGCGGACACACCCACGGAGGACAAATTTGTTTTCCGGTTTTTGGTCCCTTGATAGTTCACAGCCGGATGCCGCGGTTCATGGCGGCAAATCTCTGGAAATTTAACGGAATAACCGGCTTCACAACCACCGGTGTGGGTACTTCGGGCGTACCCTTGCGTTTTAACTGTCCGGGAGAATTTGCCATTATCGAATTGCGGGCAGAATCTTCTTAAGCCCCCGCCAAAAATCTCCAAGCCATGCGAAATAATATAATGGCAAGAATAAAAATAATGAGAATTTTTTTCACTTTTTGCGGGATACGGCTTTGGAATTTCGTTCCCCAAATTGACGCCGGAATTGCGCCGGCAAAAATCAATAAAGCACGATCCAGATGAATCATTCCCCAATTTATCAAAGACCCACCTATTCCCGAACTTAAGGCAAACGGAATAATGGCAAAAACGGCGTTGATAAACATCACTGCATTGGTAACGGGCACAACCCGCTCCGGCGATTCGATTTGGCTTTTAAACAACAATGGTGTAATAATCGCTCCCCCGCCCACTCCCGTGGTTCCCGAAATCAATCCGCTCGATGTGCCGATAACGCTTCCCCAAAACCATGGCGAGTGATTGCGGGCGACAGAGGGTGCCGAAGAAGCGGAAATAAACGTTTGCACCAGGACATAAAAAACAAACAGAATAAAAATAAAAAGCAATACGCGCTGATTCATTATGGTCGCCAGATACCCGCCGGCAAAAGAACTGATCGCCGAAAACGTAATAATGATCAGAACCAGCTTCCAGTTAATCAACTTTAACTTTTGAAATCGAACGGTATTAAAAAGAGTTATTAGGGCAATAGTCGCCAGACTGGTTGCGACGGCTTCGTTTTGCGGCAGACGAAAAACCAGCGTTAACAAAGGCACAATAATAATTCCGCCGCCCAGTCCGAGAATGGAACTAATCAAACCGACAATCAGACCGGAAACAAGCGCGCTGAGGATCAAGAAAATCATTTTGCTTTCCTAAAAGTTAATTTGATGTGCATGAAGTGTCGGAGATACAAGTATTTAAACGGCTGGTAAAAAGATGATGAACGTGCTTCCCTTTCCGGGAGCGCTGCGAACCTCAATTTGTCCGCCATGTTCTTTGATAATTTGGTAAACAATGGAAAGTCCCAATCCCGTGCCCTGAGATTTTGTCGTAAAAAAAGGATTAAATATTTGTTCAAGAATATCGGAAGACATGCCGACTCCGGTATCGGAAATTAAAATCTCAATAAATTTATCGGAAAGAAGGGTGGGTATTCGGTTTCTGCGGTCTATCACCGGTTGAACGGTTTCCGAATTTCGGGCAAGGATTTTCAAATTGCCGCCTTCGGGCATGGCGTCAATGGCATTGATGAACAAATTCAACAAAACCTGTTGAATCTGATTCTGATCGACAAATACGTCCGCCAGATCATCCGCGTATTCCGTCTCGATTTTGACATTTCGTTCCCTGAACCGGCTTTGAATTAAAGGCAATACCTCGCTGATGATCTTTTTTATCGAACAGCGCGAAGGGTCGGGGCGAACCGGGCGCGCATACGAGAAAAACGCCTTTAACAATTTTTCCAGACGACTGACCTGACGCAAAATCCGCGAAATATATTCCAGTTTTCCCGGATCGTTTTCCAGTTCGTCTTCCAAAGATTGAGCCATGGCTTTTATTCCGGCTAACGGATTGCGTATTTCATGGGCGATTCCCGCGCTTAACACGCCCAGCGAAGCCATGCGATCCATTCTGATAATTTCCGCCTGAATGCGTTTGGTCTGGGTGATTTCGGAAAATACCATGATGTAATGTTGTTTTTCCGGCTCCAATTTTAAAGGATAAATGGACAAACCGATATAGCTGTTGGGGAATAATCGTTTTTCCAGTTGAATTTCGTGACGAATAATCGGAAGAGGCTTCGCTTTGATGACTCTTGTAATTTCCTGAATAATGTTTGCTTTTAAAATATCCTGCAGGCGATGAATTTTATTAACGGGTTTTTGCACGTTTAAAATACGCGTGGCGCCCGGATTAATAAAATGAATCTGCGATTGATCGTCAAAAACCACCACGCCGAAATAGACCGTATCGAGGATATTTTTTATTATTTGGTACCTGTTCGATGCGTCATGTTCAAAAAGGTTTGTGGGAAAGGTTTTAATTGCCGCCTCATCCTGATGTTCTATTAAAAAACCTTCGATATTGAAGGCAATTCTTTGAGCAGCCGCCATGGTAAAAGACATATCGTTTTCATAAAACGTTTCACGATAGATCTTATTAATCAGAATAATCGCTCCGAACGGTCGGTGATACACAAGCACCGGCGCGAAAAGTAAACTGAATATTTTGAACCCTAAAAACTCCTCCATCTCCTGTACCAGCGGATCGGCAAGGTCCGCTTTATCAAAAATATGAACTTTATTCTGATTCAATAACGCTCTTGTGGCGCTTTTTTCCAGGGAAAAATAGACAACGCGTTCAAGCTGATTCTTTTTTTTGCCCTTTTGTTCGACAACCAATCGCTGCCCGTCTTCTTCGAAAAACCCGAAAAACGCTTTTTCCACCGCCAGGGTTAACTCAACTTTTTTCACAAAGGAAGACAGCAGATACTCCTTTACTTCCTGAAAACGGTCGCATTGATGAATCTGTTCGATTTCGAGCAGATCGTCCATATAAGTAATGAGCTTCTGCTCGCCTTCGAGAATATCTTTATAAACCCGGATTCGATTTTGCAGTCTGGATAGCTGCAGGGCGGTATTAACGGCGGTAAGCAGGCTAAATTTATCGACCGGTTCAAAAAGAATCTGACTGTTCGGCAGGCGGTAAATCTGAAGCTTTGCCGATTCCTGGGAGGGATTGAGAATAAAAATGAAAATCTTTTGTTTTAAGTTTTTGTATTCAATCAAATGCTGCACAGCCTGAAGATCAAAGGCGGGCTCCCGGCTGATATCGACCAACACCAGATCAAACGATTCTTCGGAAAGGCTGATTTCTATTCGCTTGTCAAACGATAAAGAGACAATACGCTGACATGTTTCTTTTAACGTATTTTTAAAATAAAGAAATCTATCGGTACTGCGCGCAATAATGGCAATGCTAAAGGAATTAGATTCCATTTCTTACGAAAAATCTTCCCTGAATTTTTCATAATCAAGAATAATTAATTTGCTGCCTTCTTTTTTTACGTATCCCAACTGACTCAAGGACTTAATAACGCGGGAGATCGTTTCGCGGCTGGTGCCCGCCATATTAGCCAGATCCTGCTGAGGCGGCAACTGGGAAATTTCCACTTTTCCGTGCTTGATAATACCGGAATCGTCTGCGATTCTGAGCAAGGTAGAAGCAACCTTACCCATGGCGTTTTGCAGCGAGAGGCTTTTAATCTGTTCGTCGCTTCTGCGTAAACGATGCGCCAACTCTTTTAAAAGGTTGATGGAAACCTGGGGATAATCGTGCAAAATTCGCAAGAAGTTTTCTCTTTGAATAAGCAATAATTCCGTGTCTTCCAGAGTAACCGCATTGGCGCTGCGAGTCTGACCGTCAAGAATCGACATTTCGCCAAAAAAATCCCCATCCACCAAAATAGAAAGAATGACTTCTCTGCCTTCATCGCTGATACGGGAAATTTTTACTCTCCCGCTCAGGATAATGAACATAGTCGAGCCGATTTCTTCTTCGATTAACACCATGTTATCTTTTTTATAGGTCTGTCTGACAGCCATCCGGGCAATTTCTTCCAATGCTTTATCATCCAATTCCGAAAATAACGGTATCATTCTCAATTCTTGGATATCCATGTTCCTCCCTATTGCTTGATTATACGATAATCAATTTTCAATTCGTTTTTTATTTGATCGGCAATTTTCCTGGTTTCTTCAATCGAGCTTAACCCATTCACCCATACGCAATAAAATTCTCTGCGATTAATCATTCTTTTTACAATTTTCGATCGAATATTCTGTGCCGAAAGCATCCTTTGCCTCTGCAGTGCATTTTCTTTTAAACCAAAAGCGCCAAATTGAATTACAAAAGCGGTTCGTACATTAAAAAATTTATCGCCGGGTTCGGGTTCTTTTTCTTCCTGGTTTGTAATGGGTAAGGCTATGTCGGTATTCGTGTAATATTTTTCATATTGAGAGGCATGCTGATAAAACCCAAGAGCATAATAGTAATCGTGAAGTTTTTGCGCCGCTAATTCTTTTAACCGACCGGAAGAATTCTTGAATACTTTTTCGTAATTCTTTTTTGCCTGTTCTCCGTTTTTTAAAAAGATCGATTTAAAAAACAGAAAATAAATCCGCGAGGTATCCCGATCCGAAAATGTATTGAGTTTGGCGCGAATCTGGTCGAATTGCCGGGAGTTGTACAAAACGATTAATTCCTGACTTTTATCCTGAGCGTTGAGCGACGGCATTAATAAAAGAGCAAAAAGAATAATTTTTATAAGAATCTGTTTTTCTGAATTAAACATTAGTCTCGTCATTTATGTTATTTTTCATTCCTTTAAAATATCAAATGATTTTATTCGGGCGGCGTCAACGGTTCTTCGGATTCGGACGATTGGCTTTTCTCCGACGGTTTTAATTCCTGAATTTCCTGAATGAGCCGTTTGTTTTCCTTTTTCAGACCGGATAATTGAGCTTTTGCTTTTATTAGTTTCATGGTCATAATTAATGTTCCGAATAAAAGCCCTAAAAATGTAGAGACAAAAATCACCGTTATCAAATTAACATTTTCGTAGGTCCTGGTGAATAAATAAATATTGACATGCTGATCCAGGTTTTCAGCAAAAAACCAAAGCAACACGGCTCCGATAATTATCCAGAAAAACGTTACAATAATACGCATATATCAAAACTCCGGGTAGGATTTTATTTTTGTGTTTAAAAAATAAGCATTATTATGTAAAATTACAATATTTGTATTAAATAGGTCCGAAATTTTACAGCAAGGTATTGAAAAGAAAAAACGAAGATATAAGCATAATGATTCGTAATGATGGTAAAATATAGAAAAATCAAATGGGCAAAACAAAAAAACGATGGTGCAAACGCCGGAAAGTTGTCAACAAAAAGTAAGCGATTATTTGTCCGGAATTAATATGTATTCCTGTTTATCAAAGTTTTTGTGTTTAAGAAGCGATTTGAGAGTCTCAAATATCTCGGGATCCCAGAGTCCCTTTTTAGTTTCTTTTTCGCAAATTTCGAGAGCTTCTTCTTTGCTTAAAGCCGCGCGATAAGGACGCTTGGTGGTTAACGAATCGTAACAATCAACAAGACCGATAATACGGGCATGGAGCGGAATATTATTTCCCTGAAGACCTTCGGGATAACCGCTTCCGTCAAAACGCTCGTGATGAAAACGAATAACCGGCAGAACGGGACGTAATGTTTTTAGGGGAGAACAAATATTCTCGCCGATCACCGGGTGTTGTTTAACAATGTCAAATTCGTCTTTTGTTAAAGAACCGGGTTTTAACAGGATGGAATCCCGGATGGCGATTTTACCTATATCATGTAAAATGCCGCCGCGTTTTAAAATAACGATGTCGTTTTCGGGCAGTTGAAGGAATCTGCCCATCGATTCGGCTAAATTGGCAAGACGATTGCAATGTCCCTCTGTGTATTTGTCTTTAGCTTCCACAGCCTTTGCCAAACTAAAGATTACCTGTTCCGCATTTTCCAACTCGCTCATGGATTCTCTTAAACGAAGCAGGTTTTTTATTCTGGCTTTTAATTCGAAAATATTAAAGGGTCTGGAAATAAAATCATCTACTCCGGATTCCAGACCCTTAACACGATCCTGGGGGGTATCCAGGGCGGTAATCATAATGATAGGAACAAGTTTTGTCTGAGGATCATTTTTGACATGCTTTGCAACCTGAAATCCGTCCATTACAGGCATCAAAGCATCCAGAAGGATGAGATCGGGTATCTCCTTATCAAGGACATCCAATGCCTCTCTTCCGTTATGCGCCTGATTGATTTTGTAATTTTCTTCGGCAAGGATATCTCTAATCGTATCTATGTTTTCCGTTTGATCGTCCACGACCAGAATTTTATGAATCTCATCATTCATCAGTGTTTGCCATGATAAACTTTTGAATTTGGTACATTACTATTTAATCGGTAAAAAATCCCCTGTCATTAATTATTTTTAAATCAACCTGAGATTCTGATCATTTATTCTCGATGTAAAATGTATTGCCCGAATGAAATAATTTTTCCAGATCGCCTTCGCCCTTTTTTTGTTTTACGAATTCGATTTGCTTCAGCAGCAATCCTTCATACGTATCAACCGCCACATCGCGGAAAATCCCCAAAGGCGTCGGAAAGTTGGGATCATCGCTCAGACTCGCCAGACCGAACTCGAGAGTCGGATTCAACGAGTGTTCATCATGGACCATCAATTCTTTATCCGGATTATTTTCGTCATAAGGAACCACTTCAAAGTGATTGCTTGACCAGCGCAGACTCTTGTCTCTGTTATTACCGAAAACATAGGGTTTTCCCTGTTCCATGTAAAGCGCGCGTTCGCTTTTGGTGTCCGGTTTGGTCAAATCGGCAAACGCCCCGTCGTTGAAGATCACACAGTTCTGATAGACCTCAACAAACGCCGTCCCCTTGTGCATGGCTGCCCGTTTGAACACTTCGATCATGTGTTTTGGATTGCGATCGATTGTCCGTGCGACAAAGGTGGCTCCCGAAGCCAAAGCCATCAAAATGGGATTGAAGGGATTTTCCAGAGAACCATAGGGCGAAGATTTGGTTATTTGACCTTTCAGAGAGGTCGGCGAATACTGCCCTTTCGTTAAACCGTAGATGCGGTTGTTGAACAAAATGACGGTGATATCGACATTACGTCTGCAAAGGTGGATAAAGTGGTTGCCGCCGATACTCAAACCGTCGCCGTCGCCCGTTATTACAAAAACTTTCAGATCGGGATTTGCAAGTTTGATTCCCGTGGCAATAGTCGGAGCGCGTCCATGGATACTATGCACGCCATAAGTGTTCATATAATACGGAAAGCGGCTGGAACAACCGATTCCCGAAACAAAAATAATATTTTCTCTCGGAATACCCATATCCGGTAATATTTTTTTCATCTGCGCCAAAATAGCATAATCGCCGCAGCCCGGGCACCATCTGGGTTCGGACTTGGAAGTAAAATCATCCCTTGTTAACTGAACCTTACCGGGACGGACTTTATCTTGTTGACTCATCATTCACTCCTTCAGAGTTTACTTTTGCAAAATATTTTCAATGGCTTCGACTAATTCATGCGTGTTGAGGGGTAACCCGCGGACACGGTTAAATCCTTTGGCGTCAACCAAATAGCGGTCGCGAATCACTTTGACCAACTGTCCCAAATTAATTTCCGGAACCAGAACATTTTTGAAATTATGAATATATTTTTCCAGAGACAGCGGAAAAGGATAGATCCATCTCAGATGATACCAGGAGACTTTTTTACCCCTTTTGCGAATTTCCTCGATTGCCGTAAATACCGTGCCGTACGTGCTTCCCCAACTGATAAGCAGAAGTTCGCCTTCCGGATCTCCGTTAATTTCGGGTTGATCGACATATTGATTTATCCGTTCGATCTTTTCGGCGCGCAGACGCACCATGCGATCGTGATTGTCGGGATCGTAAGCCACATCGCCGGTGTCGTCTTTTTCAAGACCGCCGATATGATGTTCAAAGCCCGGAGTACCGGGAAGCGCGATCATTCTGGCTAATGTTTTGGGATCGCGTTTGTAAGGCATAAAAGTATCGGGATCGGTAGCGTAATGGACTTCGATTTCGGGAATGGAATCCACATCCGGAATAAGCCACGGTTCCGAGCCGTTGGCGATGTAACCGTCAGTCAGTAAAAATACCGGCGTGGAAAACATCAGGGCGATCTTTGAGGCTTCCAATGCCGCCGAAAAGCAATCCGCCGGACTCTTTGCTGCGATAATCGGCATGGGAGCTTCGCCGTTTCGTCCGTAAAGCGCCTGCAGCAGATCCGCCTGCTCTGTTTTTGTCGGTAAGCCCGTGCTGGGACCGCCGCGCTGTACATTGGTTACCACCAACGGTAATTCCGCCATGACCGCAAATCCCAAAAATTCCGATTTTAAAGCCACGCCAGGACCGCTGGTCGTTGTGATTCCCAGAGCTCCGGCGTACGAAGCGCCTATAGCCGCGCCGATGCCGGCGATTTCGTCTTCCGCCTGAAATGTTTTTACATCATAATTACGGTATTTGGAAAGTTCATGCAAAATTTCGCTCGCCGGAGTTATCGGGTAACTTCCCAAAAACAACTCTTTATGCGCCTTTTTAGCCGCGGTGATAAACCCGATAGAAAGAGCTTCGTTGCCCGTGACATTGCGATATTTACCGGGCGCTTTTTTGGCTTTATCCACACGATAGGTGGTGCTGAAAAGTTCGGTGGATAAAGCGTAATTATAACCCGCGTTCAATGCTTTGATATTCGCTTCAACCAGCTCGGGTCTGTTTTTGAATTTTTCTTTAATCCACTCAATGGTCGGCTCGAGAGGATGCGTAAACAACCAAAAGGTCATTCCCAAAGCAAAGAAATTTTTGCTGCGGTCTTTTTCTTTAACCGAAAGTTTAACGCCCTCAAGCGCTCTTCGGGTCAGCGTGGTAATCGGCACGGCAAAAACCTGATACCGTTTCAGAGAATCGTCCTCAAGGGGATTTGTCTCATAACCGGCTAATGCGAGATTCCGTCCCTGGAAGGCATCGGAATTGATGATGAGTATTCCGTTATCGCTCACCAACTTCAAATTCACCTTAAGAGCTGCGGGATTCATTGCCACGAGAACATCGGGCTGATCGCCCGGAGTATGAATTTCGGAGCTGCTAATTTGTATCTGAAAGCCGGAGACTCCGAACAAGGTGCCGGCAGGCGCCCGAATTTCAGCCGGATAATCCGGTAAAGTCACAAGTTCGTGCCCTTCCAGAGCGGTAGTATTGGTGAAACGCATTCCCGTCAATTGCATTCCGTCTCCGGAATCACCCGCAAAGCGGATGGTAACGCGTTCTAATGTTTTAGATTCTTTCTTCTCCATAAAAGGAAACCCCTGTTTAAATACAATTTGAAACGTTTTTATTGAGTAAATTATTTTTGGCAAATTTAATCATTTTTCTCAGCCGGTAAAAAAGAAAAAAAGAGCATTTTTCCGAAAATCCGTTGTTTTCCATAACCCATTTCTTTAAAAATAATTTAAGAGGCAAAATTTAACTGTTTTATTTAATTAATCCAAAATAAAATTTAAGGTTTTTGTAAAGTAATTTTATTTTAGATTACAAAAATTCACAACCCGTTAAACAAACCGCTTTTTAGCCGTTTAGTTCCGCAAAAACAGGAAAAATTAACAATTACCGATAAAGGGAGGTTGGATTGGTGATTTACGATTTATGATTTATGATTTATGATTGACGAGTTTCATCGGCGGGGTACTTATTTTTGTTAAGGGTTAAGGGTTAAGGGTTATTGGTTGCAGGTTGCAAGTTATCTCGTCCCTTGCTCCTTATTCCTTGTGCCTTGTTGGGTTAAACGGCTTTTTGAGCATCTCGGCACGGCTTTCTGCATTCTCCTTTTTCTTTTTTCTTACTCGTCACTCGTTACTTGTTACGCATTACGACCTTGTTATCTTGTCACTCTGTAACTCTGTAACTTTGTAACTCGTCACTCGTTACTCGTTACTCGTCACTTTTTTACTCATCACGCATTACGCGTTACGTCTTTTTCCGAAGCCAATTGATCAATTCTGAGCGCAACAGGAATGGGTCTTCCGCAGGTACGCCGCGCATCCTCGCGCTAAGAGCATGGAATAATTTCTTCATCAGGCGATAGGTTTGAACATTTTCTTCAATCGGCGATTTGCGACGCGTTTCATCCAAAATGACAAAGGATTCGGTTAATTCTTTTAATTCGGTTTTGTGACCGTGTTCTTTAAACCATACCCAGGCGGCATGAATGGCGGCTCCCAGGGCGGCGCCTTCTCCCCGTACGGGAATGGCGTCCGCTTCAAACACATCGGCAATGGTTTGAACCCAGATTTCCGATCCCGAAAGTCCGCCCGTTAAACGGATTTCACGGGGTTTTACCGGCATTCGTCGGAATCCGTCATAAAGATTTAAGACGTGCCCTTCCAAAACCGCGCGAGTTAAAATCTCCGGATTAAAATCATTCAAACCGAACCCAAAATAAAGGGGCGCAGCCTGCGCCACATCCGGCGTGCGTTCTCCTTCGTACCAGGGGATTAAAATTCTGCCCCGATTTCCCGCCGGCGTTTTGGCGACAATTTGATTGAATTCTTCATGAGTTATTTGATATTGCTTTAAAAGTATGTTGTAGCCATTGGCGAGATTCGAAACACACAAGAGCGGCAAATAATGACCGGTAGCGTCGCAAAACGCGGCGATATCTCCTTCGGGATCGATGAACGGTTCTTCCGTAAAACTGTAAGCTGTGCCGCTTGTGCCTAAGCTGACCGTCACCACACCCGGTTCGATGTTACCGGTACCGATGGCTCCGTACATATTATCTCCGCTTCCGGCATCTATCGTACATTGCGGGTTAAAACCAAAACGCCTCACCAGCCCGGTGGAAATTTTGCCGATGCTTTGATCGGAGGGTTTTACTACGGGAAGTTTACCTTTTAAAGAAGAATCGATTGCATTAATGACTTTTTGTGACCACCTCCGCTTACCCGGATGCCATAGCGCCGTTCCCGAGGCATCGCCCGCTTCCATTACCCGCGCTCCGCCGGTCAAGTACCAGTTGACGTAATTGTGAACCAGAAAAAAGGTGGCGGTTTTATCGTATTGTTCCCGTTCATGCCTGAAAAAGTGAAAAATTTTAGCGGCGGTGTAACCGGTGCGCTGCGTATTGCCCACTTCTTCAATCATTACCCGCCTGCCGCCGACTTTTTCGGTGAGAATTTCGCACTCCTCCGACGTGGAAAAATCGTTCCAGAGTTTACTCGTCGGGCGCGTTAAATCCCCTTGTTCATCGAGCGCTACCAGCCCATGCTGCTGAGCCGAGACAGAAATCGAGTAAATTTGATCCTGAGGCACGTCCGATTCTTTCAACCGTTCGAATACCATATTCACTGCGTCGATCCACATTCGCGGATCGGATTCGCTCACTCCCTCGGGTTGGTTTTGAATTACCCCGTTAAACGTGTTGTACTCAGGCAAATCACGGTCATAATTTACCGAGGCAACGAATTCAAGCTTTTTTTCGGCGGGATTAATGACTACCAGTTTGCAGCTTTGGGTGGAAACATCGAGTCCTGCAAACAATCGTTTCACAAAACATTCCTTTAATTTTTAAACAGGGAATTAAATATTAGTCGAAGATAAGAAATTTTAACCACCCACTTCAACCGTTTATGACCGCAGATGACCGCTGATTAAACCACAGATTAACCTGATTACACTGATATCGCTGATTGAGTTAAGGTGTTTTTGATTTTCATTGCTTTAAATTGGAGAGTTTGTTTTCTTCTTAATTCTCCGGTTCGCTTTGAAAAACCTTGTTCTGTCATTTCGATCCCGCCAATGCGGGAGAGAAATCTTTTAACTCCCACAAGAATAAAAGATTTCTCTTCGCTGCGCTGCGCTCATCGAAATGACAATGACAGACCTTTCTAAAACGGACAAATTCAAATTTTTAATCAATTTACTCTCCGTGCGCTTTGTGACTTCTTTGCGCGCTTGGCGGTTATTATTGACCGCAGATTAACCTGATTACACTGATTGCGCAGAGTGAGTGGTTATTTTTTACCGCCGAGGGCGGCGGGGTTCACAGCGGGAACAGCTCAATTTTTGTCGAATCGAAATTTAATCGTTTGAATTTTTTACCCTTTCGGAAACAAAATTCAGCCGTTTGAAAATCGGGAAAAGCAAATAGCTGTTGCAAGCCAGTCTGCCGGTTACAAGCGCCAGCGCCGCAGCCACCGCTCCCACAAGCATAAACTTCTCGATAAACAACCACATCGATAAAGAGATAAAGCTCACTTCGATTACTGTTCCGACGGTAATGGGTCGCGTGGTACGATTGGTTACAAGAACGGATCGCTGAAACGAAAGCATTACGGAAAGCGCGGGCA
>JAADIP010000234.1 GCA_013151275.1 Calditrichota bacterium
TCCAGCGATCGCGCCGAGAATTTTTTAATTTTCAGAATCGAATCCTTAATCTCCCCGTCAAAATTAACATTCCGGATAGGATCCCGGATCATGGAAAGCAGGACTTCCCCGTTTTCCAGCTTAATAAATCCTTCCTGAATTGAGGGCTTTTGCGGCGTTCCGCCAAGGGTTAAATCGATTTGATAGGGTCCCTGAACGGATTCCACCTGTTCGTTCAAATAGCCCAAAAACAGCAGCCGGTTATCGCGGCTCCGGATATTTAACTGAAACGGCTCCTGAAGGATGTTTTCATTAAATTCCGTCAGAGAGAGTTTGTATTTTTGCCAGCCTCTCGCCTGGATGTGGCTGCCGTCCAGCACAACGGAAAGACTGTCCAGCAAAATGTAGCCGTCGTTGTACTGCCCGAAAATGTTAAGCGAATCGCCTTTTAAGTCTTCGATCTGAAAATCATCCAGCCTTATTGCCGTATGGATTCGCGGCGCGTTCACAATCCCTTCGATGGTTATTTCGCCGGAAGAGACCCCCTTAACCCTGCGCAGACCTTTTACCAAGGGCGCAAATTGCTTCAATTGCAACCGCTTCCAAAACAAACGCAAATCCGCCCGCGTATCCGACAAAATATCGAATTTTTTGCCTTTCATCCGTAACGATAATCCGCCTTCCGCCTTTAATTCCGATTTGCCGTTGGTAAGTGAAAAACGCTCAATCACAAACGATTCGTTGGCAAAGGATATTTGACTGGTGATGTTTCCGAGCAAGACATTTTGCACCGAAAGACTATCGACTTTCAAATCGATTTCCATGTTGGGGTCGGTGAGCGGCGTCAGAATTTCGATAAAACCGTTCACCTTTCCCCTTAAATTTATATTCGATTTATAGAATTGCTCGAACGGAGCGATTTGCAACTGATTCAGCGAAATGTAAGTCTGGAAGTCCTTCATCTCAAAATCGTAAAAGCCGTTAATAGTCACTTCCGAAGCTTGAGGACCGATAAAAGTGAAATTTTCCAGTATCGCCATTTGCGGAGTGAGCGTGGCGGTTAACGTGTCCTTGCCGGAAATCCAATAGTCTTTATACTGAATTTTAAACGGATAGGCTTTGACGTTAACGCTGTCATACGACCACCATCCGATGACATCGGTATTAAAAAAATTCTTGCCGCTAATAAATTTCAGATCCTTTAATTCTACGGTATTGCGGCGGGTCTTCAATTCGAAACTTACCCGATCCAGCGGAAATTCGCCGATCTTTCCGGAGCTGATATTAAACTGCCCGCTGCCCAGCCGCTTATGGGCAATGCCTTCCACAAAAAGATTAAATTTCACGGTATCCAGACGGATGGTCGTAAAATCCAGTTTTGGTATGAACAGAGTGCCGGAAAAATTGGGATTTACCAAAGGACCGAACAGATGGATACGCGCGTCCAGTTTTCCCTTTATTTTGCGCAAGCCCAGATCGCGAAAAAGAACGGGCAGAGAATTGTCAAAGGTCAGCAGGTCGATATCGATATTGCGCCCGCGGTCCAGGGTTCCTTCAAAGAAAAATTTAGAGCTGTCGGCAATTTTAATGAACGAAGGTTTTTTAAAATGAAAAAAGCCTTTGTTTGCATTAATCGCCAGTTGAACGGAATCTATTTTAAAAGTATCGATGCTGGAGTTGAAGAATTTTAAAGTACCGGCGCCGGTTAAATTTTTCAGGCTTAAATGCGAAGCGTTCAAATGCAAAGAACCGTTTAACTGCGTCGGCGGAAAATCGGGATACAAAACGGCTAAATCGATATTTTTAAACGAAAGATCGCCGGTAATCCGTTTTTCCTGATTCCAGTAAGCGCGCGCTTTTAAACGGGCAAAGTTGGCGTCAATAATCAGATTTTTCAAATAGACCTGTCCCCGATCGTAATTCACCAGAAACTTCAAAGACCTTAATTTCCTTCCCCGCCACTCGCCTTTTAATTCGCCCTCCGCGCCAAAACGCACAGGCATTCCGCTAACGGCAACCGATCCCGCCAGATTCCCGCCTTTCAGACTGTCCACGCCGGAGAACTCGGCAATTTCATCAAAATTCAGAAAAAATTCCGTCAGATTTAAATTCAATCCCGTTTTCGGATTTAATAACGCGTTGAATATTATTTTTGATTTAGCGGTTTTTAATTCGCCCTGATTAATATTGATGCCGTTTTCGTCGCCTTTTAACACCATGGAAAGGGACTTCAATTCCAGATTTTTTTCCCGCCAGAGTCCCGATAAATCGGTCAACATCAAAAAGACGTAATTCCGTCTCAAACGGAGCCGCGATATATCCATGCTCACGTTTACAAGCGTTACGGGCTGATCTTTAAACCGCACTTCGGACGAAACAATTTCCACATCTTTAACGTCAACCGAGGGAAGCCCGGATAAAAATTCAGCCGGAAAGAAATAGTCCTGCCACGAAGCCAACAGAGTATCCGCATTAAAAGGAGCGGTCTCTTTCCGAGCCTCTTCCCCTTCGGCGGAAATCTGAATCTGCAATCGATCGACGATGATGCGGTCGAAGACAATTTTATTCTTCAAAAGCGGCAATAAACGGTAGCGCAATTCCAGGTAATTGACTTTAAACTCGGTGCCCGAATTTAGTACAACGCTGAAATTTTTTATCTTGATCGAATTGAAAGGGCTGCCGTAAAGCTCACGATACTCAATATGCGCATAGCCCTTCAGGTTTTTGTTTAAATAAGACTTGACGGCGTCAGCCACAAAACCAGTCTGCCAGCCTAAAAAGATCAGAATCCCGCCGATTAACAACACGGAGGGAATCACAAAAAACAAAATCTTACTGAAATAAAAATAAAAACTTTTTTTTCCGGTTTTCATATCGGTGTTTAATTCTTATTGCAAAAGGTTCATAAATATTATTTGCCTCTTTTAAAGGAAGCAATTGTTAATCTTAATATCAAATTCGGAAAAAAGCCCGAAAAATTAAGAATAAAAGCGCAATCGCCAAAAGATCGTTCCGTTTGGTATAATAATACAATATTTTTACAACTACAATGATCTATGCCAAAAAACAAAAAAAACCGAAAGCTAAAACGAATAACATTTCAATACGGTCGATTAAAATCATTTTTACCGCCGATCGGGATTTAATGTAAAAAACCGGCATTTCGATTAATATATTTTATCGATAATAGCGCTTTAAGTTCCCCAGCGATTTGAAGAACCCCGTCCGGACGAGCTGCGGGAATGCGGACTATTACTATCATCCGCGCAGAAGAGGCTAATTTTTAGCGCGCTTTAACCGATAATAAGTTTTTGTAAATCAATCTGTAAAGGTTGCTATGGAACAGGTTTATCTCGGATTTAAACTGGACAATAAAACATTCGGAATTGCGATTGATAAGGTAAAACGAGTGTCTCAGATTGTCGAGATAATCCCGCTTCCCAAATCGCCCAGAATCATTCTCGGATTGATCAATGTTTTTGGGGAAGCGGTTCCCGTATTGAACATCCGTTATCGTTTGGGATTTCCCAAGCGCGATATCCGGATTACAGACCATCTGATCATAATCCGGAAAAATAATTTTTCGATGGCATTTGTCGTGGATCAGGTAAGCGGATTAATTCCTCTGATTGACGACAATGATATTCCCTTAAAAAAATTAATCTCCAGACCGCAGCTCATCGAACGGGTAATCAGACAAAACGACGAATTTGTGTTAATACTTAATTTCGATAAGCTGCTCAGCTTTCGGGAAACACAAAGAATCGAAAAACTATTGAAAGACGAAAATGAAAAAATCCAAGAAGCGCTTGCAGCATATCAGCCCTGAAATTTTAAAGAAGATCGCCGAAGTTGTGGAATCGGAATTAGGGCTTGATTTCAGAGATAAAACCGATGATTTAAAAAACCGTCTGCGCTCCGCCTTCAGAGGCTTGTCCGAAGAGGAGATCGAAAAGCGCCTCGAACGTTTGCTCAAACAGGGAATCGATTCTTCGCCGGAATTAATAAACCATTTAACAATTCCGGAAACCTATTTTCTAAGAAACGGAAGATTGTTTGACCGTCTGGAATTTGTAATTCTGCCGGAAATCATATCGCGTAAGCAGAACGGGAGCCGCAGAATAAACATCTGGAGCGCCGGATGCTCCACGGGAGAAGAGCCCTATTCTGTTTCCGTTTTAATGAACCGACTCATGCCGGATCAATCGGATTGGCAAATAACCATTTTAGCCACTGACGTAAATGAAACGAAATTGAAAAAAGCCCGCAACGCCGTTTATACGGAATGGTCTTTTCGAAACACGCCTTTAACCTTTAAAGACCGCTATTTTGACGTGATCGATTTAAAGCACTACCGTTTAAAACCGGTAATCAAAGAACGGGTGACATTCCTGAAACACAACTTAAAAAAAGACCCCTTTCCGCCCGATCCCAAATTCAACCCGGTTGATCTTATTATCTGCCGCAATGTATTGATGTATCTTTCGGGATCCACGGTTATTTCCATTCTCCATAAATTTTACGCCCTTTTGGAAGACGACGGGTATTTTATCACCGGCGCGGGCGAATTTCCCGCCTTAAAATTCGATAAGTTCAAACCGCAAATAATCGACGGCATCATCGTTTATCGCAAAAGAAAGATCACAG
>JAADIP010000045.1 GCA_013151275.1 Calditrichota bacterium
TCATTTTCTTCATCAGCTAAATGTCACTTTGTAACTTCGTCACCCTTCACGCATTACGCACCACAACCCTGTTAAATCTCGATTTATTCTGCATTTAAGACCCCCCTTTTAATTTCTCCCCTTCGAACGCCGAAGGCAAGGGAGGTCTTTACTCAAACCGCAAAGCATCTGAATTTTAGAATATTCCTCGATATCAAAGTTTTGTTTTGAATTTTTGTCATTCGGTCATTCGAATTTGTTTCGGATTTCGATATTCGAATTTCGGATTTACGATTTTACTATTCAATCTACTTTGTCACTTTGTCACTATGTTACTATGTTACCTTGTTACTTTGTCACTAATCACTCATCACGCATCACGGCTTTCTGCTTTCTGATACCCTTTACTTTGATCTTTTCATTTATTTTTAATATCAAAAAAGGGATGTCAAAGACATCCCCATTTCGTTTTAAAATCGATTGATTATTTTGCCGGAAGGGCGTTAAAAAACGTCAATTTGTCCGTTGATGTGCAATTTTTTGTCAATGATATTATTATCGGCGTCAACCACTTTTCCGTGGCAGGTATTGCACGTGGTCTGAGCCAAATGACCCTTGGGCGGTAAATCATGGCAGGTGCCGCATTCGACCTGTTCTTCTCCGGTATCGTTCCAGGTAATGACGGGATTATTTCCCGTGATAACGGAATCCGTGTAAATCCACGAAAATTTCGATTCGCTCTTTTTGAATTTGAAATCGCCGTGGCAGTAAACATTGGAACACGTTGCATTATCGTGATTCCACAAAGGTTGAGTTTTGCCCGAATCCGAGGCGAACAGACTAAAAGTGATCTCTGCCGGCAACTGACCGTCAATATGTCCTTCGTCTTCATAATTTTGCGGTTTAATATGGCATTGAATGCAATCCCGGTCAAAAGCGGTGGTAAAAGTGGAATCGGTCAAATGCACCTGATGAGCGCCGACTCCGACAAAACTGCGGGCTGTGTTGCCTTCCAAATCCTTTGGCGGCGCGGGATTTTTATCGCTGCCGTGGCAGGTATTGCAGGCTTCTGGTCCTTTGGGTTCGGTATGGCATCTCGTGCAATTTTTTACCGCGTACCCCATGCCGGTGTAGTCTTTTCCGTGGCATTGCTGACATTTTTCGATCTGCCATTTAAATCTGGAAACAATAGCGTTTGCGTGAAAATTATCGGATAAGGAGTCCGCCCAACCGGTGGGATGCGGAAAAATGCTGTGGCAACTCGAACTCCAGCATCCGACCCCGGAATTTCCGCCCAAAAAATCGGCGCCGTGGCATTCAGAGCAGCCTTCCACTCCCAACACGCCTTCCAGAACCATATTGCCGTGAAAATTTTCCGAATCTTCGTCAACCCAGCCTTCGGGATGAGTGTCGTAGTCAAAAGGCGCTTTTTTATCTTTACAATTTGTAATTACAAACAAAATAAAAAGAAGCAACGGAAAAATGTAAATTAGTTTTCGCATAGATTCACCCGATTTTACTTTGTGTGACATTTACTACAGATTTCGTCAGCGTTTTGCTCATGGCAAGTCATACAATATTCAAAATCGGCTGCCGCTTCTTCTTTGTGGCGTCCGCCGACTTCCGGAACCGCCCAACCCGCGGTATGAGTGTAGGGCATCACATTATTTTCGGAATGACAATCCGCGCAAAACGTACGATCTTCATGACAGCTCAAACACTGTTTTTCTTTACCGATAGCCGCAAATGAATGTGTGAATTCATAATTTAAGGGATGTGTTTTTCGGGTTAAATTGTCGCCCTCGTGGCAATCCTGGCAAAAGTTAACGTTATGACAGGTTGTACAATTTTTCTGCCCTTTTATGTCCGTACCTATCCGAGCCAGTATGGAATGCGCGCGGCTAAAATCCAGTGTGTGGCTTGCCGGTTTTAACTGCTCTCCCGGAAGATGGCAAGCGGAACATTCGGTGGAAACAGCTTTTTGCTTGTGACAATCCATGCACTGAACCATTGTGGGCAAAACCTGACTGAGCGGCACGGATTCCTGAGTAACGGATTGATGACAGGATTTGCAGTCAAGACCCTTGCCGAGATGAAGTTTGTGGGAAAACTTTTGATTGTAACTTTCAATTCTTGGTCGCAGTTGAATATTCTCAACGTCCGTATGGCATTTTGAGCAGTTTTCCTCATCTTCCACGTCATGACAATCGGCGCAGGTTTCCATTGACGGCAACAAATCGTCTTTTCCCGTTTCGCTCTTCTCGGCGGAACCGTGGCACGCCTGGCACTCGACTTCCTGCTCAACCACGTGGAGTTTATGAGAAAATTTTAACCGATCAACCTTATCCTGAGAAAACAGGTTCGAATTAAGAATCAAAAAGAAGATTATCAACATTAACATTTTACTGGAAGCCATAAGAAAATGCTCCTACATATATCGATTATTTTCTTTCACGAGTCGTCTAATTGTTTAGTCTGAATTTAACGCGAAATAGGGCGCGAAAATCATTATTGTAATATCGATTCTTCATCTGCTGAAGTTGCGTCCCGAAAGACAGCGTTTTCCACGGGCGAAAATCAAATCCCAGGGTAAAGGCGGAAGCGTCTTCGGAAATAGCGGTCTTGTAGCGTTCGTAAGTGTAATAACTGCTTTGCAGATAAAGAGTTAACGAATTGAAAAGAGTGTAATTAACCTGTCCGAATACCCCGATATTTTTTCCGGCGTGACCGTCTTGCAGCAACAAGTTCAAACTTCCCCATTTTGAGGATAAGCCGCCGATGATTTTATTGTTGACAGCCTGAGGATACAAAGTCAGCAGATATTCGAAATTAGCCTGGTATTTACCAAAATTGTAAGACACTCCCGAACGCAGCTGGCTGTAAGCTTCAATTTCGAACATATTGTACAGGAAATCTTCGTAGATTCGCGGTTTTTGATTATTCAGCTCCGCGTGAAAAGTCCAGCGGTCTTTGTAATACTCCATCAGCAGACGAAACGCCTGATAAGTGGAATTTTTCAGATTAAAATCAACCTGGGCAACGTAATACAGCGGTAAGGAAGCAAACGCTCCCGAAGCCGACAAACCAGCCTGTTCCCAGATTTTTTGTCCTCCCCTGTTCTTTTGGAAATAACTCAATTCTGTTTTAACCAAAGGAGAGATTTTATACGAGCCGTAAACACCGAAGGCTTTATTATCCGAAAAATTCCGGAATTCGAGAGTGCGATCTGTGGGAACGGCGCTGCCCGCAACAGCATAAATGCGCCATTTTTCAGAAGGTCTTAAAGTTATCTTTAACCCGTCAACCGAACCCTGAATTACGCCATGGTAAACAAATTGTCGTCCCAAACGGAATTTTAAACCGTTTACCTCGGGACTCCAGACCAGATAGGCGTTATATACCTTTTCCTGCCATTTGCCCGGATCTCCGCGATGCGCAAAACGGGAATAGGTAGTAAAATAGAAATTCCTTGATTTGGTCGGTCGGAAATAGAAACTGATTCCCTGATAAAAATCGTTTTTCTGCTTGCCCTGATCATTTTCCCATACGTACATGCTGGAACGAAGATTAAGCTTGTAAACGGGTTGGGCAACAAGCTGCTGTAAAAAGAACAAGATCAACAAAGAAAATACGAGTAAATATCTCATAAGACCCATCCTCGGAACAATTCCACGATGTTCAAATATATTAGTTTTTTCCTTTTGCTTCAATATTTCTGATTTTAAAATAAACGGCAATAATTAACAGAAGAATGAAAAAGGTCGCCACACCCAGCCCTCTTCTGCGAATCTGTGCGTCTTTGATTTCTTTTTGAGCCAATTCCAGAGCTTCCTTACTATTCTTGAGACTCAGATTTGTTTCTTTAGCAACTTTTTCAGGATCGAATGTGTGTACAAGGGTCCGCGCCTTAATAATGGATTGTTCGGCTTTTTGCAACTTGTATCCGATGTCGATGTCGTCCATGCCGATGCGCTTAACCACATCCAACTGAATTTTAGCCGAATCGTGCAAGGCAACGCTGCTTTTTAATTCTTCATAAATCTTTTTAGCCGCTATATAACCGTCATCTCCCTCGTCATGGCAATTAAGACAAACCGATTCTTCTCCGACTCCGGTCATTTCGTCGGTAGGTTTTTCGATTTCGTGACTGCCGTGACATTCCTGACAACCGTGCAGCTCATTTTCGGAAAAGGCTTTCCCCATTGCTGATTCGTTAAAATAGTTAAGATTATTGACATGGCATTCTCCGCAAACGAACGAAGTTGACGAAATTCCCGGCGGCATGGCGCCGTGGTTTCCGTGGCAATCGTTACAGGCGGGCGCTCCGGTATCCTGCTTTTTCAATAAGGCAATTCCGTGGACGCTCTTTGCGTATTTTTTGTACTGATCCACGGGTATTTTGTAGTTTTTCATATATTCTTTGTCGCCGTGGCAGCGGTTACAGGTCTCCGGTACATTCAAAGGATACACGGACGAACGGCTGTCTTTAACCTCGAATATGGAATGAGAGGTATGACAACTTGAGCAAACGGCTACTTTTTGATCGCCTTTTTTCAGTAACATGCCGTGCTGACTTGTGTAATATTGTTCTTCCTGATCCGTGGGAATTCTTGGGCGATATTTTCGCATGTACTGAATATGAGAGTGGCACTTACCGCAAAAACTTGGGATTTGTTCGTGAGTGGGTTTTCCGATAAATCCTGCTTTCGGATCCATGGCTTCGTCCATATCGTCTTTTGTGGCATCGCCGCCGTGACATCCCGCGCAGGTGAGTCCGCTTTTAAGATGAATATCCTCTTTGTTAAAGTCTTTGGGTAAGGCATCGTTTTCCAGATGGCACTTGTAACACTCATCGGTCTGGAAATCTTCAGCCGGCGAATCGCCGGCGAAAATTTCCGAAACAAAGATCAGTGAAAAAAATATAAAAATACTTATTACGATTTTTTTATCTATTTTCATAGAGAACCCCTAAACCAAATATCCTATTATAGTCAATGCTATCATATAAATTATTGCTAAAAGCCCTATTACTTTCATAAGCCAGGGTCTTTTTTTGCCCGCGATTACAGTCTCCCAAAACGGCACCGTTAACCAGAGGAGACCGAGTATTCCGAAGAAGACGATTCCTAAAATTTCGCCTTCAATTCCCAAAACTTTGGCGGGAATCATTTTAAGCGATTGAAACATAAACATAAAATACCACTCGGGGCGTATTCCTGCCGGCGCCGAGGAGAAAAGATCCGCCTTTATTCCCAATTCCCAGGGAAAGAAAACCGCAAGGAATAACAGAACGTCAAGTATGAGCAACCAGAATAATAAATCGCGTAAGAAAAAATTTGGGAAAAACGGAATGGAATGTTTCTCTTCCGGCGGAAGCGATTCATAGAATTCCGGTTCGTGCATGCCCTGCCTTTGGATAAAAAGTAAGTGCAGCCCCAATACCACCAGGAATATCAGAGGAAGGATGCTGACGTGTATCGCATAAAAGCGGTAGATGGTGGAACCGGTGACATCCGGACCGCCGCGCAACAACTGTTTGATAAGTTCGCCCACAACCGGAACATCGCCGACGATATCGGTTCCTACTTTAGTGGCAAAAAAAGCCAATTCGTTCCAGGGTAAAAGGTATCCGCTAAAACCAAAACCCATAGCCAACAGGAGCATTAAAAATCCGGATACCCAGGTTAATTCTCTCGGTTTCTTAAAAGCTTCCGAGAAAAATACGCTGAACATGTGGATGAAAGCAAAAAAGACCATCAAATTTGCCGACCAACTGTGTATGGATCGGATAAGCCAACCGAAATTGACTTTTGTCATTAAAAAACGAACGCTTTCGTAGGAGGAATCCACACCGGGTTGATAGTAAAACAAAAGCAAAATTCCGGTACATACCTGAATGATAAATAAAAATAAGGTAATTCCTCCCGTATAATACCAAATAGAGTGTTTGTGCATCGGAACCTGTTTGTGTTCGACAAACTCTAATATCGGTTCCAAATTGTAGCGTTCATGCAGCCATTGAAATATCTTATTGTTTTTTATCTTATCCATAATCAACTCATTCTTTTTGGTTTAGCAATGATTATTTCATCATCAATGATTTGGACCAAAAACGGATCCAAGGGTCTGGGCGGAGGTCCGGAAATGTTTCTTCCTTTCAGATCAAAGAGTCCGTTATGGCAGGCGCACCAGATTTGTTGTTTATCTTCACGGTACTGCACAATACAGCCCAAATGCGTGCAAGTCGCCGTAAAAGCGATGAATTCATCCGTTGAGGTTCTGATTAAAATTACCGGTTTACGACCAAAGCGGACAATTTTTCCGCTGTTAACGGGAATTTCGTTCACTTTTCCGGCTTTAACGGAATTAACCGCTGCCTCGGCTTGTTTGGGCGGTTTCAAATAAGAAAGAGCGGGATAGATTATACTTCCCACCAAACCCGTAAATCCAAGGCTTAAAATATAATCCAGAAATTTTCTTCTTTTTACTGACATAGAATACCCATTTTTTTTGTATAATATACTTCAATTTTTTTAATTATGAAACCTGTTTTGATTCGTGAATTTAATTCATCAAAACAGAAAAATAGAAATAGCCCCAATGCATTTGAGCATCGGGGCTAATTACAAAGTTTATTTGAGCAAAATCATCTTTTTGGAAGACATAAAACTACTGGTGTGCATTTGTATCAGATAAACACCACTAGCCAGATCATTTCCGTTAAAATTGATCTGATATGTTCCCGGTTGTTTTACTTCATTTAACAATGTGCGTATTTTTTGACCTTTGATATTGTAAACTTCAATAACAACGCGTTCGGCTTTTTGTACCGAAAAGGGAATTTTTGTGGTAGGATTAAAAGGATTCGGGAAGTTTTGCGCCAATTCGAATTTAAAAGGAACGTTCTTGCTTCCCTGAGCGATGCCTGTTGAACCCAGATTAAGAGTGGTTAAGGCAGAACCCTGTGTCCAGTGATCTTCGCCGCCTCCGTTATCTATAATCGCTATTCCGAATGTGTAACTATTATTAAGTTCAAAAATCGCGTCATCGTCGGCATGTCCGGTATTCAGAGCGCGTTTGATTTCTGCGGTCCAGTAACCGTTTGCCCACTTAGCGGCTTGCATCACGTCTCCGCGGCTGCCGTCGGGAGCGTGCAGCACTCTTTCGGGAACAACTGCGTTTAATGCGGCATATTTATCCCAGGCGGTTTGTAAATCAGCCGAAGACAACGAAGCCACTTCAACCGCTTCTCCGTTATCGATTTCGGATTGATGCAATATCATGGCGTCCATGAAATCCGTGGGATTGGTTTCGATGTATTTAGGTCCTGTCTTTTCGCTGTTGCGATTCCGGGAATAGGTGCTGCTGCCGGCGTCGCCGTAGCGTCCGCCGTCCGGGGCATTGGCGGGGTCAAACGGACCGATATATTTATCGTCCATATATCCGCTCATCGTAACCGTTCCGCCTTTCACCTCGTGCGTGTTAGGATCTACCGTTAAATCGCTTCCGGAAGCGCTGATAGCGCCTAACGAACGTGCGGCTTTCATGTGCCACATATCCGCTTTTTGTCCGTCGGGAAGATAAGCGTCGTCTTCGGAAGTGGTTTTATCCTGATCGACATTTTTATTATCAACGTTTCGATGGCATTTGTTCATACATCCCTGATCCGCCCACTCTTCTGCGGGAACGGTCATATTCCACATAAGGGCTATCCGGTCTTCGTTTTGTCCGCTGGTGTTTGACCATGAACCGGAATTATAAACCCAGGCTCCGCCGCGGGTAAAGCTTGCCGTGCTGTCTTCCCATTTAAAGAGTAAGTACAAATCGGTGTCGGTATAGGTTGCTTTTATATCGATCGATTTTTCTTTAGCCAGGGGAACGGAAACATAGTCGATTCCAGCCCAGGCAGCGTCGCTGTCGTCGCCGTCAACCGTCGGCGGGGTTGCAACCTGTTTCGCAGCTACAACATTTCCTTCTTCATTGGTTTCATGAAACCACATGTTTTCATACCAGAAAAGAAGTTCTTCGGCAAGATTCTTGTCCGTATCTTCATTCCAGTCGGTAAATGTATCGGCGGACATATCTACTCCGAAAGTGAAATCATTCTTGTTATGGCAGCTTACCGCACAGGCATTGGGCATGGCATATTCAAGAGTCTTTTCCGGAGAAATCGGTTCGAATGTATGGCTGTGAATATCATAGGCAATTGCGGATTTGGCAATTTTGGGCTGGTGGCATTTTGAACAGCGGGAGGCGCCGTTCGTTTCGTTTTTATTAGTGGGATCCCAACTATGACGTGTGTGTTTTGTAACGATATCGGCAATAGCCGTTTCGTTACTGGCATAATCGGCAACCATTTCTTTGCTGATTTCCGCAAACGGACCGTGAGTAGCGTGACAGGCTAAACACAGTGTATTGTTATCATTCTCGGTGGCAATGGTAATGGGATTGTTGTTCACATCTTCTTCTACCATGTCTTCTACAATATGATGTTTCTGGGAATTATGAACGTCATGGCATTCGAAACAGGTCACCTGATGGTAAGCGAAAGTGGGTTTGGGGCTCTTATAAAAATCATAAAATTGTTGATGATGCTTTTTGGAATTAATTCCGTCGCCCCAGTAACCGCCGCCGTCGGAATAGATGTCGGCAACCATGTCTCCGGGCGACCAGCCGGTCATTGTATCATCGTGATAGGGGAAGCCGAAAGTATTGTTCGGCAGGCTCTTGCCGCGGGAATGGCACATTCCGCAAAGGTTATTCGCCTGATCCGCTGTCAAGTCTTCGGGATTAATGATGTTCGCTTTTGAAGGACCTGCAACATGATCGCCGCCGGGTCCGTGGCAGCTTTCGCAGCCGACATTTATCTGATCCAGATCGCCGTCGCCGTCGATATCGAAGACATTGTTGTCGGTGTAACTATCTACCGTAGCCGGATCGATCTCTGCGCCGTGGGCAATCCACTCACCGGATGCGTTTTGATCCAAAGTTAAACCTGTAACGTGGCAACCGGAACAATTTTTTGCCAGACTTCGACTGTTGGAAGCGGCGTCAGTAAGTGTGGAAGAAGAGGTAAATTTTGGTTTATTGCTTTCATCATACCAGGCGTCGCCGTGATAAACGACATATTCGTGGGTCTTTTCGTTGAACTGTACGGGGGAAATATAAATTCCCTCGCTCTCGCCTTCGGAAGTATTGATTTTAACTCCAAAGCGCTGTTTATACAATCCGCTACCCCCGTAAGTCAAATACACTCTATGTGTTACATCACCGATGGTAATTGTGTAACCGTTTTCAGCGGAATAGCCGAGGATGGGTGCATTGGGTTTGTACTTATCGAATGCGCTGGTAATTTTGTTGAAATCCAGCCCGTCATGAAAATCATCAACGCCATTTTCATCGTAGTCTGCAATAATGCCGTAAAGAGTTTCCATAGAGCGGCTGTCATCCAGGACGATTGAATATCCGTTAGCGTGCATTGATGTGCGCCATCCTGTTGCATCTCCAAGTGTGGGGTTGTTGTGGCATGTTAAGCATTTCTCCGGACCGACAAAAGAATTTGCCAGAGCCATGCTTACCGAAAAAATGAAGAGAAAAAATAAGGTACCTAAATATTTCATAAGACCTCCTTTAGTCAGTGAAACGTTTATTCATTTTATTTCGCTTTTTAAATCTTCTTGTTAAGGATAAAACAACTTCTTTCAATACGCCCCGGTCAACAGGCTTGTGTGCATAATATTGAATGCCTAACTGACTAATTTTTCTGCCCAATTCGATTCCTGAATTCGAAGTCACAAAAACAACACCGATGCTATCGTCAAATTTTCGGATGGATTCGATGAGCCTTTCACTGTCGGGTAAAACCAGATCGTCGTCAATAATTACGATATCCGGATGTGTTATTTGCAAAAGCTCAATAGAATCGGAAAGCGGTTTTTGTGTCTGAATTTCAAGTATTTCAAATTTTTCTGAAACCCTTAATTGGGAAATTTCTTCGATTAATGTCTTCTCTTTTGAAAATAGAATAATTTTCATCATTATAGTGTGTGCAAGAACAGTACCAGAAAAAAAGCGCTCGGGAATTTAAAAAAAATATTCAATTTAATTGTCGAAATATTAACAATTTAGACGGTTACGAGGTTACGGGGCAAAATTTGGAATAATTATGGTTTTGAGACATTTGTGTCACAGTGTGACATGCAGGCGACAAAATGAGCTAAAAGGAGCTCCTCCGGTTTTCGTTTTAATTTTTTTTGTTTTTGGATTAACCTGTAATTAATTATATTCCAAAAGAAACATATAACGGAAAGTTAATTTGATATGCTTGCCTCTGTTAAAAATCGTTTTATTCTTTTCACCGTTTTGCTCATTATCATATCCGTCGGCGTTCCCACATATTTTTTTCTCGGTCTTTTCAGGTTGAATTTTGAACAGCGCTCCGAAATTTTTTTGCAGGCAACCGTAAGGGTCATTGAAAACGGCTTGAATTCCATGATGCTTGAAAGAACCGAAAAAAATGTGCAAAAAATAATAAATCGGTTTGCCAACGAAAAATATGTAAATCACATCCGGCTTTTTGACAGCCACGGAAACATTCTTTATTCGGTCAATCCGAAAGAGATAGGAAAGTCGATTACTAAATTCGGTCATAATTACGAACAATTAAATCGGCAGATGAAAGGACCGCCGAAAATTTTCAGAAATAAAAATATCTTTTTTACCATTGCGCAAATACTAAATCGTGCGGAGTGCCAAACCTGCCATGATACAAACAAAAAAGTAATCGCTTATCTTGATATTGAAACGGATATGACCCGCGCCGAAGTAAATTACTATTCGGGATTAATGTACATCATCATTTTGGCGCTGCTAAGCGTAATTATTTTGATTTCCGGTTTTTACGTCTTATTCAGGTATTTGATTGATCGTCCTTTGCGTAACCTGAATCATGCCATTGACGAATTGAAAAAGGGAAATTTTAACACCTTTATTCCCGTGAGAAAGAAAGACGAAATCGGACGAATAGGCGATCATTTTAATGAGATGGTCACGGAGTTGAAAAGGTCGAGAGAACAAATCGAACAAATGCACGAAGAGCATCTTTTGCGCGCCGACAGATTAATCAAGCTGGGCGAACTGGCTTCTGAGATGGCTCACGAAATAAACAATCCTGTGGGAATCGTAATCTCCCGAACCGAATATTTAAGAATGGAAGCCAATAATCGATCCGAATTAAAGGAATTTGGCGAAGATTTTGACGTTATTTACAACCAGTTGCAAAAAGTCGCCCGCATTACCGCTCATATTTTAAAGTACAGCAAAAAACTTCCCCGGAACTTCAGGAAAATTAACCTGATCGAAGTCATTGAGCAGAGTCTGCTTATGTTGGAACCAAAGCTGTTAAGAAAGCAGATAAAGCTGATTAAAAAATATTCCTGCGGCAGTGATTCAAAAAACGCTTCGATTTTCGGTGATACTCAGCAAATAGAACAGCTCATCACAAATTTGGTTAATAACGCGATCGACGCGATTCCTCATAAAGGTAAATTGGAAATCGGGATCGATTGCTCCGATATGGGGAAAATAAGAATCTGGTTTGAAGATAACGGCATCGGAATGGTTGAAGAGGTTCGCAAACAGATATTCTCCCCGTTTTTTACGACAAAATCTCCCACCAAGGGAACGGGTCTCGGACTTTACATTGTTCAAAAAATTTGCAAAAATCACGAAGCGTCAATTGATGTTGAATCCGTTCCGGGCAAAGGATCAAAATTTACGATCGATTTTCCTGTAGGAGAACAATATTTATGAAAAAAGTCCTGATCGTTGACGACGAAATAGAGATGTTGAACAGCTTCCAGAAATTGTTTAAACATCGAAAAGATTTTGACTTAACCCTTGTTCCGGACGGTCGTGAAGCTTTGAATTTAATAAAGGATAATTTTTTCGATCTTATGCTTCTGGATTTAAAGATGGAGCGTCTTTCGGGCATGGAGGTGTTGGAAAAAGCCCTTACAATTGATCCGGGGATTAAAGTGATTATGATATCCGGTTACGGCACAATCGAAGCCAGTGTGGAAGCCATGCGAAAAGGCGCGTTCGATTTTATCGAAAAACCTTTTACCGCCAGACAATTATTCGATCGAATCGATAAAGTTTTAAGAACGTTTTCTTCTTCGTCTTCCGTACCTTCGCGCGGGGAGGAAGAAAATTTTGTAAACCATTTTGAAAATATCATCTATCGCAGCCCGCAAATGGAGCGAATCATTCAAATGGTTCGGAAAATTGCGCCGTCGAATATGTGCGTTTTGATTTCGGGCGGTAGCGGTACGGGAAAAGAGCTCATCGCCCGAGCCATACACCGCTGGAGTCCCAGAAATTCCGGTCCGTTCGTTCCGGTTAACTGCGGCGCAGTGCCCGAACATCTTTTTGAAAGCGAACTTTTCGGACACGAAAAAGGCTCTTTTACCGGCGCAGAACAAACCAAACCCGGCTTGCTGGAATTTGCCGATAAGGGAACCTTTTTTCTGGACGAAATATCCGAACTGAGTCTGCCTCTTCAGGTTAAATTATTGCGAATGCTGGAAGAACAAAAATTTCGCCATGTGGGCGGGCAAAAAGAGATTCACGTGGATGTGCGGATAATTTCGGCTACTAACAAGAATTTGCGGGAAATGGTTGAAAAAGAACGATTCAGGGAAGACCTTTTCTTTAGATTGAACGCCTTTGAAATAGAAGTTCCTCCGTTATACACCAGACCCGAAGATATTATCCCCCTCGCCAATTATTTTCTTAAAGACTTGTGTCAGAAGAACAGCAATAAAGTTGTTGAACTTTCCGAAGAGGCAAAGGAAATTCTGATATCGTATTCGTGGCCCGGAAATGTCAGAGAATTGAAAAACATGATTACCCGCGCTTACATGCTTTGTTCGTCGCAAATTATTCAAGCCGAAGACATTCCTCTTCCGCAAATTAATAGGAAAAATTTTGTCAGCTCGAACATTTTTGACCTCTCTTATAAACACGCTAAAGATAAAATTCTTCAGGAATTTGAAATTGAATATTTAAAGTATCATCTTAAAAAAAATCAGGGCAATATTTCGATGACCGCAAAATCGTGCGGACTCGACCGCAGAACCATTCATCGTCTGATAAACAAATTGGGCATCGTCTATCAGGACAAAGATAACGATTAGAAAGTCAATCGTTTTGTGTAAGCAGACTCGCTAAAACGACCGTTTGTTACTGAGAGTAACAGCTTGCCGGAGTTTAAGATAATTTCAAAAAGAAAAAATAAGACAGAGAAATTTTTTATCTGAAATTTTTTATCGTTGTATTTTCCTGATCCCTCAGCAGACTATCGATTTTGGCTTTCAACCGCACCACATCAAACGGTTTGGCTATCAGTCCGTCCGAATTAAGCATCAGCGCTTTTCGCAAGGCGGAATCTTCGGGAAGAAAGGTGTACATGAGAACGATTTTAATTCTGGGATGATTATTTTTAAGGCTTTTGATTTCATCCAGAAGATGGTCGGTGGCGTTATCGATATTTATCAGCAGAAGATTGATTCTGTTTAAAAATATGCTGTAATCCAAATAATCGATTCCCTCTCGGGTGTACACATTGTACGTTTCTTCAAGGTACATCCCTACGCTTTTGCAAAAATCCTTGTCAGGATCGATCACTAAAATATTTTTTTTGAATGAATTACCGGCGTTTTGCATAAAATTATTAAAGGCAAAACAAGTGCCACTTTGCGGAAAAAAGCGGAAATGCCTGAACAAAGCCCGGCGGGAATCAATTGTTCAAATTGTTTCTTGTTGAAAATATTCAACTTAAAACAATTATTCGGAGGATTTCATTTGATTAACAATCCGATCCGAATAATTTGAAAGACGATCGATAGCTCGATTATTCTCAGTTTTAAAATTTGTAAAAATAGATATTCCCACTTTTAAGAAAGCGAAACCATCCGGCGACAATTATTTTGGCAAGGCGATCAGAATATCGATGCGCCGATTTCGTTCTCTTCCTTCGACTGTTTTGTTGCTGGCAATCGGTTTCTGATCTCCCATCCCGATGGCTTGAATTTGATCGTCGCTCAGCTCCAGATTGGCGATCAGATATTCTTTAACCGCGTTCGCTCTTTGCTCGGAAAGGATTTTATTTTTATAAGCGTTGCCGGTTGCGTCGGTGTGCCCTTCCACCACAATATAACTGTCGGGAAATTCTCTGATGGCGCGCTGGACTTTTGTTAAAAGCGAAAAGTATTCCGGTTGAATAATCGCCCGACCCGGTCTGAATTTTAATCCCGTTAAGCGGATCATAAGGTTGTCGTCCTGAACGCTCACTTCTACCTCGGCGGGATCAAATAGATCTTTTATTTTGGCGATTTTCTCCTGAATTTCCTGTTGTTTGCGCAAAGTCTCGGAAACATTTATCTCTTTTTCCCGCAAGGACGACAATTCTTCTTCCAGACGGGTATTTTCTTCCAAGAGGCGTTTTTGTTCTTCTTTTAAATTGGAAATGTAAGCGACAATTGCCTGCACGGTTTCATTAAATCCCTGATCGAACTGAGGCTTATAATTAAAGGGAGCGGAAAGACTTGTCAGCATATCCTCGAAATTCAAAAGCATCAATTCAAGATTTTCATCCTTTTTCTTTAGCAGCTTTATGGTTTTGGTTAAAAAGATGGAATGACGGGCATGATAGCTGGCTTCGGCGGCTCTTTCCCTTGCCGCGTCAAGATCGTTCGGGTTTTGATTAATAAGGTCTTCGGTTTCTTTTAAAGCGTTTACTGCCGCCTGAAAAGTATGATAACTCCATTTATGGGCGCCTTCTTTTTTCGCCTCCTCAATCGCCAGACGCGGTTCTTCCAGAATGCTGTTGGTTAAAGCCTGAACGCGCGCAACTTTGTAATATTTGGAAGCCTTCTCTCCAAGCTCCATGGCGTCATCGCGGTCTCCGTCTTCTACCTTTTTGGCGGCTTTGATTAAATATTTTTCTCCCTTTTCCCAAAAATCGACGGCATATTGAGGCGCGTTGGCGTCCAAGGCGTCGTCGCGGTCATTGAGCGCGTCCGACAATAAGCTGTTGGCGATTTCGATGTTTTTCAACGCTTCCAGAGCATAGGATTCGGATTTGCTTAATTTCTTTTTGATTGATTCCATGTCTCCATCGCGATTGTCATAATCGCGCGAAGCTTCGAGATAATATTTAAGCGCTTTTTCATAATTACGGGGGGAAAGAAGTTTGGCGTTATTTTCACTGATTTGTTCAATAAGCCGATCGTATCTGTCAAAAATTGCGGATTTGCCCTGATTTTGCCCGAAAAGCAATAAAAAATTCAGAAGAATGATTACCGCCGTTGTTGGAAAATTGATGTATCTCATGGTAAATCCAATTCAATTAATGGCACCTCCGTTATTTCGTGCCTTAAAATAAGATACTAATCGATGCATGGCAACATTTCCTAAACCTTTCACAGCGATTGTTCCCTGATCTTTCAAATGATGATCGAATAATTGCAGAACCTCATTGATTGTGTTTACGGAATAGCAAAGTTTTGAATTGGATTTGATCATGTTAAAACCCTTGCCGATGAAGCGGGCGTATTCTCCGACGGTGATTAACAAATTAATCGGCAGGGCAGAAAGAAAATAGCCCATGTTCAAATGATGCTGTTCGACGTTGATTCCGGTATTGTACATATCCCCGACTACCAAAACCAACTGATCAGAATACGGCGCGAATGTGGTAAGCACCCGCGCTGCCTTGCTTAACGAACGGGGCGTTCCGAGGTAACTTTCGTCGATAATGTAATGCGAGCCGATTTTAATGACTTTTCCTCTGCCGGAAGGAAGTTCAAAGCGGGTCTGAAGGGTATCGACAATTTCATTTAGAGAAAATCCGAGATGAGAAACACAGGCAACGGCGGCTAAAAAATTATATAAATCCTGAATACTGTAAATGGGAAGGCGCAAATTAAAATGGTTGTTTAACCGAAAGCGAATTCCGTTTGGTCCCGATTGCTCGATATCCGTAGCGTAAAAGTCGGCGTGCGGATTCAGACCGAAAAGAATGATATTTCGGGTGCTCAGGCTTTGAGCGATATTGAAACTCAGTTCGTCATCTTTATTTAATATGGCAATGCCGTCTTCTTCAAGATATTTTAGCAAAGAAGTCTTTTCGAGGGCGACTTTGATCATTTGATCCAGATAGTTCAGGTGGGCGTCTCCCAAATTGGTCACAATACCGATATTAGGACGGATAAGATGAAACAATTCCACGAAATGATTTCCCCGTTGATAATTCAATTCAAAAAGGGCAAAATCGTATTCCGGAGAGAGTTGTTTAAGAGTTCTTAAATTGTTTTTGACGTTTCCGCAGCCGTTTTCGTGCCTAAGCACTCTGCCGTGGGATGAAAGTATGGCTTCGATCATGGTTAAGGTGGAGGTCTTTCCGAGATTCCCGGTAATTCCGATGACGGGGTTGGTATAAGCCGCTCTTACGGAATAAAGGTGTTTTTTCTCAAGTACAGGCATTTTTACCGTTTTTGTATGTCCGAACAATTGAATTTCTCCTTGACCATATTAAAGCGTTATAATTATTTATCACCGGGAATCTGGCTCAGGCATCACGATAAATAAAAAACTACGGGAAAAAGTTAAAACAAATAAATGAGCAATTGATTAAATAATGTTGAGGATTAAATTTTTCGTTAAAAGGATAAAACCTTTTCATTTTCTGCCGTCAAAGTGTTTGGTTTGATTTTTGACTATCGCGTCCTGAAAAAAAATTTTAAGAAAGAATTTAATACCGTTTTTTCTTCGCCTTAAACGTGGATTCGGTTTAAGACATTAAAACATTTTTTCGGACCGACTTTAACTATGATTTAAATATCGACAAACTAATTTCTCCCTTTAGTGATCTATCTGTAAATTAGGCAATAATTTTTTTTAAGGGCTAAAGAACTTAAGGGCTTCTTTTAATTTATCGACAAGGTAATCGATTTCTTCTTTTGTGTTGTAAAAATAGAAACTGGCGCGCGTGGTAGCGGCGATATCTAATTTCCGCATGATCGGCTGCGCACAGTGATGACCGGCGCGTACGGCAATTCCCTGCTGATCCAGGAAGTGCGACAGATCGTGAGGATGAATATCCCCGAGATTAAAGGAGATCACTCCGCCTCTTTCCGGCGCGTTGCCGTAGATCACGATTTCGTCAATTTCGGACATTCTATTCAGGGCGTAGGTAGTCAATTCCTGTTCGTAAAGCGTTATTTGACTCATGCCGATCCGGTTCAGATAATCGATTGCCGCGCCGAAAGCAATGGCTCCGGCAATGTTGGGCGTACCGGCTTCAAATTTGTGGGGAATTTCATTCCATGTGGAACGCTCCAGCCAGACAGATTGAATCATTTCGCCCCCGCCCTGATAAGGACGCATGTTTTCCAGATAGTTTATTTTTGCGTATAATACGCCGATACCGGTCGGTCCTAACATTTTGTGACCGGAAAAGGCTAAAAAATCACAATCCAGTATCTGAACATCGGTGGGAAGATGAGGCACGCTCTGCGCTCCGTCCAGCAAAACTGGGATGCCGCGGTCTTTAGCCATCCGCGTTATTCTTTTAATGGGATTAATGGTTCCGAAAACATTGGACATGGATGTAATAGCCACCAGACGGGTGCGATTGGACAAAATGCGCTCGAAGACTTCAAAATCCAGAACGCCGGATTCCGTGAAAGGAATAAATTTTAATTTTGCTCCCACCTTTTTTGCCAATAACTGCCAGGGAACCAAATTGCTGTGATGTTCCATTTCGGTTAAGATGATTTCATCTCCTTCGGAAATGAACTTTTCTCCCCAGGCGCTGGCGACCAAATTGATCGATTCCGTTGTTCCGCGCGTAAAAATGATCTGACGAGAACTGGGCGCGTTGATGAACGCCGCAATTTTTTTACGGGCTTCCTCAAAGGCTAAAGTCGCTCTTTCGCCCAATTGGTGAATGGCACGGTGAACGTTGGCGTTGTCTCTTTTGTAATAGTTAACAATTGTATTGATTACCGCATTCGGCTTTTGTGTAGTAGCCGCATTATCTAAATAGACCAACGGCATTCCATGAATCATTTGTTCCAAAACGGGAAAATCCTTCCGATACCGATAAGGATCAAAATCTATTGATTTTGCGATTTCTTTGATGGCTTCCACAATGATCCTTTCTTTGTTACAGATACACAATTCCGTTGGATTCGCCTGAAAGGCAACGGAAATCGATTCGTTTTTAAAAGAAAACTCCGAAAAAGTTAAATATATCCCAACTGCAAACGCGCCGCTTCCGACATCATGCTCGGATGCCATGGCGGATCCCAGACCACTTCAACTTCAACATTGCCCGCGCCGGGCATTTGCTGAATCCGCTCTTTTACATGTAACGGCAAAGATTGCGCAACCGGGCAATTAGGCGCGGTTAAAGTCATTGCAATTTTAATATTATTGTGTTCGTCAACGGAGATATCGTAAATAAGACCTAATTCATAAATATCGACAGGAATTTCCGGATCGTATATGGTTTTTAAAACTCCTGCGACATCGTCTCTGGTAATGGGTTTGTCACTCATTGCTCTTCCCTTTTAAAAATTAAACTCACGGATTATTCTTCTGTTGTAACTTTTTCCTTTGTTTTGGAGTGAATGGCGCTGTGCAGCGTGTGCCAGGGCAAAGTAGCGCATTTAACGCGGATCGGAAATTCGGAAACTCCGGCAAAAACAGCCAGCTTTCCCAATTTGTCCATGTATTCCGCAGGATCCAATTCTCCGCGAACGATTTTTTTAAAAAGCTCGAAATACTTATCGATCTCGGAAATCTTTTTACCCTTGACGAATTCGCTCATCACCGAGGCGGAAGATTTGGAAATGGCGCAACCTTTGCCTTCAAAGCGGATGTCTTTTACCACGTCTCCTTCAACTTTCAAATAGATGACATAATGATCTCCGCACAAAGGATTTTGCCCTTCCAGGCGATGAGTGGCGTCTTTTAAACTGCCGTAATTTTTGGGCGATCGATTATGATCCAAAATAATTTCCTGATACAATTCACGAAATTCGCTGTCCATTAATCATTCCTCTAAATTAATTACTTCGTAAAGTTCATATCTTCTTTGAATCGTTGCAGAATTATTTCATCAACAAATTCACGAACGGATTCAACTTTAATTTGTTCAATAATTTTCCGGGCAAAAGAATAGATCAGCAGGTTCTTTGCGCGTTGCTCGGAAATTCCCCTGCTGCGCAGGTAAAAAACGGCGTCTTCGTCCAATTGACCGACCGTAGCGCCGTGCGTACAGCGCACATCGTCAGCGTAAATTTCCAACTGCGGTTTGCTGTCAATACGCGCTTCATCCGATAGCAAAAGACAATTGTTGGATTGAACGGCGTCGGTCTTTTGGGCGTCGGGACGAACGAGAATTTTTCCGCTGAAAACCGCGCTGGCGGAGTCGTTCAAAATTCCCTGATAGAGTTCGTGACTTTCGCAATTCGGAACTCCGTGATCGATCAATGTATTATTGTCGATATGTTGGTTTTTATGTCCCATGTAAAGTCCGTTTAAAACGGCTTCGCTGTTTTCGCCGCCCAATCTGACGTCAATATTATTTCGAACAAGAAAACCGCCGAGCGCTATGTTGTTCGATACGTACCGGCAGCCGGAACTCAGTTCGACAATAATATTTCCCACGTGAAAAGCATTCAGGCTCTCATTCTGAATTTTTGTGTGAATGAGACGAGCCCGTTCTTCTAATTTTACAGTTGTCAGCGTGTTGGTAAAGTGCGGGGATTGATCCATGGAAAGATAGGTTTCAATCACCCGCGCCTGTGAGTTTTTACCGAGTTTAATAACGTTCCGCACATGATTAGCCTGATTCTTAACCCGGTCCGAAGACAGATATAAAATATTCACGGGCGCATCAAGCACCGTTTTATCGGGAATTTCGATGTACAATCCGTCGCTTAAAAAAGCGGTATTCAGGGCGGCAAAAGCATTGTGTTCAACGATTTTCCGATCGCCGAGAATTTCTTTTAACCGAGAGGAATCCCGATTAAAATATTCTTTGAGCGATTTAATCTGCAATTGTCCGTCTTCTTCGAATTGCGTGGAAAGACGGGCGGCGAAATGTCCGTCCACAAAAACCAGCCGTAGCCCGGGAAAGTCGGCGTACAGAAAAGGTCTAATCTCTTCCGGATCTATCTTTTCGGCAATGTCTTTTCCGGCGGTCTGAAATTGCCGTTCAAAAAGCGGATCGAGATCGGTGAATCGCCATTCTTCGTCTTTTAAAGTCGGCAAGCCGATTTGATCCAAAGTTATTAACGCCTGTTTGCGGACTTCGTTAATCGAATGATCTTTAAATCCGTTAAGATTTGCCTGAAATCGGTTAAATTGAGCTTTTATTTGTTTGATTACTTCGATTCGATTCAACATGATTTTTGAACTCCCTATCACGATTATTTTAACCAGTCGTAACCTTTTTCTTCCAGCTCCAGAGCCAGTTCGCGTCCGCCGGATTTAACGATTTTTCCCTGATACAAAACGTGAACATAATCGGGAATAATGTATTGCAAAAGTCGCTGATAATGCGTGACAACGATAAAGGCGTTTTGATCGTTTCGTATGCGGTTCACGCCTTCGGCAACCGCTTTCAAAGCGTCGATATCCAAGCCGGAATCGGTTTCATCCAGAATGCCTAATTTGGGTTCCAGAACAGCCATCTGAAAAATTTCGTTGCGCTTTTTTTCGCCGCCGGAAAAGCCCTCGTTCACCGGTCGATTCAACAAGCTGCGGTCCATTTCAATAATTTTGCTCTTTTCTTTTACAATCTCCAAAAAATCCGCGGCGTCGAGTTCGGGCAATCCCAAATATTTTCGTTTTTCGTTCAACGCCGTCTTAAGAAAATAGGTGTTGCTCACGCCGGGTATTTCCACAGGATATTGAAAAGCTAAAAAGATTCCGGCTCTTGCGCGTTCTTCGGGCGACATTTCCAAAAGATTTTTTCCTTCAAAAATTACTTCGCCTTTGGTCACCTGATAAATATCCCGACCAGCCAAAACATTGGCGAGCGTACTTTTACCCGAACCGTTCGGTCCCATAATCGCATGAATTTCTCCGGGATGAACGGTTAAATTTATTCCTTTTAAGATTTCTTTTCCTTCTATTGACGCGTGTAAATTGCGAATTTCCAACATATTTGATAATCCTTTCTGCTTTTTTTCGAATTAACCTACGCTGCCTTCAAGACTGATGCTGAGCAGATTCTGCGCTTCCACGGCAAACTCCATGGGTAGCTCTTTAAACACTTCACGGCAATATCCGTTTACGATCATTGAAACGGCGTCTTCGGTGGATATGCCCCGCTGATTCAGATAAAAGATCTGATCTTCGCCGATCTTTGAAGTGGTGGCTTCGTGCTCCACTTTTGCCGTCTTATTTTGAACTTCGATGTAAGGAAAGGTGTGGGCGCCGCATTGGTCGCCGATTAACAGTGAATCGCACTGTGAAAAATTGCGGGCATTGACGGCGTTCTTCCCTATTTTTACCAATCCGCGATAGGAGTTGCTGCTCTTTCCCGCCGAGATGCCCTTGGAAACAATGGTGCTTCTGGTGTTTTTACCAAGGTGGATCATCTTGGTTCCGGTGTCCGCCTGCTGGTAATTGTTGGTTAATGCGACGGAATAAAATTCGCCGACGGAATTATCGCCTTTTAAAATAACGCTGGGATATTTCCAGGTTATTGCCGAACCTGTTTCGACCTGCGTCCAGGAAATTTTTGAATTTTCGCCTTTACAAATTCCGCGTTTTGTAACAAAATTGAAGATTCCGCCTTTCCCTTCTTTATCGCCCGGGTACCAGTTCTGAACCGTGGAATATTTAATTTCGGCGTTTTTTAAAGCGATCAACTCCAC
>JAADIP010000232.1 GCA_013151275.1 Calditrichota bacterium
TCTGGTGATTTCTGTTCCGAATAATTCCACTAAACCAAAAGGTGTTTTCTTTTCCGATGCTGTAAAAATGTGCATTTGAAAAGGCGCATCCTGTAATGAAAGATAGTGCGAAAGCAGTATTCTTGCTAAAATCTCTGCCTGTTCTTTATTAAATTTTGGGCTTCTGATATCCCTTTTAATAATATTTTCGCATTCTCTGATACTATCAATAAAATATTGATCTTCATCTTTTCGAATCCTGATTGGTGAAATTCGAATACTGATCAACATAGGCATTTCAACACGGCTAAACAACTTAAAAAGATTTTCATACCCATTGATTTTCGGTATAAAAGGATGTACAACATAGATGCTTCTTGATTCTTCTTTATTTTCGACATTTTCTGTTGGAAGTAAACTCAGCTTCGATTTAGGAATGATTGATTTTTGATTAAAACGACTCACACGCCTTCGTAATTCATGAACAAAACGATATTTTTTAGGCAAATCAAATATTTTTAAAAAGAACTTCTCATCGTTTATAGATTCTATATCATAAAGATTGGAAGAGCTTTGCATAATTGAAATTATACTTTTAAAATTTTCGGTAGCCTGTTTTAAAGAGCCATTCTTTGTAATGTGATCGGTAGATAAAATGACGTATATTTCTATATTTTGAAATATTCCATTATCGAGTTGCGGGATAATATGGAAACGGTATTCAATAGAATGAATTTTATCGGGTTGATACAACGTATTAATTAAATCAATTTGTCTAAGTTGCAAACGGGTACCGATTATTTTTCTCTGTTCAAAACTATTTTCATTAACATAAATATCTTCGATCTTTGTAATCTGAAGAGCAAAGAATGTACGCCAAACTTTTTTCTTTGATGTTCCATATTTTACAGCATGAAAATAAGGAAAATTTTGATTATGTTTCATCCTCTCCTACCATGATATGATCAATTATGCCATATTTTTTTGCTTCTTCCGAAGTCATATAGAAATCCCTTTCCATATCTTTACGAATTTTACTAACTTTTTGACCTGTCCATTTTGACAACATTTTTACCATTGTATCCTCCAGCCGAATCATGTGTTGTGCAAAATTATAAATATCCGATGTTTCACCGCGAATGCCGGCGCTGGCTTGATGAATCATAATTTTAGCATGCTGAGAAGCATATCGGTGCCCCTTGCTTCCGGCGGCTAATATCCAGGCAGCCATACTGTATGCCTGCCCCACACATACAGTTGTAATGTGTAGTTTAGAAAATTTATTTTCCAAAAGCTTAATGGTATCTATGATAGCCAGACCCTGAGCTATGCTTCCACCCGGTGAATTGATATAAATTTCAATCTGTTCGTTGTTTTTTTCGTAAGACAGCTTTAAAAGATTGGATATAACGCTAAGGGATAGTATTTCATCAATATCACCAGAAATAAAAATGATACGATGACTTAATAAATCTTGATTAATCATTGTATTCTCGGTTTTACTGGAAAGAATGAATGCTAAAATTATTATAAGAATAATTTTAACCCAATTCAATATTTTTAAGATTATGTCTGTAATTTTGTGTTAAAGTAATCGCGATTAGCCAAGATTGAGTATTTTAGACGATAGATCGCAACTCATTTTGTAAATATCAAAATAGTTATTTTAAACAATGCTCAACGGTCACTATAAACGGTGGAACGGAATTTCCCTCTTTGTCGGGTGAACTCCGGAAAACAGCACAGGTTGAAGCGCAGGATGTAGATTATCCGTCCCAACGGCGCGGTCAGGCTAATAACGATTCACTACCAACATCTATTTCTTTGAATAACGCCCCGGTTCGTTAAAAAAAGTAATGTCTGCATACCCGCAATGTACTTTCGCCGAATGTAATACGCCTTCGGGGATGAAATAGCGGTCGCCTTTGGTGTATGTTTTTGTTTTACCATCGATGGTCAAATCTATTTTACCCTCCAAAACAATACCGAACTGGGCGCCATGGGAATGTTCGGGCACAACGGCATCTGTCTCAAACTCCATGAACACTATTTGATGGGTATCCGATTGAGAAAGATACGCCGTTACGCCTTCAAACGGGACATCAGCCTTGGGAAGATTTCTGATTGGTTCGGGAAATATCTCTGACATATCAGCACCTTTCTTTGTTGTTGATTACCGATGGAATATAACCCCTAAACCTTGCGGTTAGCAAAACAATTGAAAACAACGCGGGAAATCCGAAAAAAACGAATACCCGATTTAGCCCTACACCGTGGTTAAGGTTAACTCCTTTTTACGGGATGTACCCATGCTCCAGATTCAACAGGGAATTCCTGTCGTCAAACTGCTTGTTCCAGCGCTGATCTATGGAATAGATAAGCCCTATCTGAAAACGCGTTTCGCTTTTTCCGTACAGAGTTTTAAGATCGCCGCTAAACAGCGAATGCTGTATCTGCAACGCCACGTCAAAATTTTCTCCCAGACGGTAAAAAGCATTAAATATCGCTTGCCTTTGACGCGCCTTTTTCGTTAAATCCGGGAAAACCTTAAATCCGCCGGAGAGAGCCAACTGCAAAGTAGGACGTTCCAGCTTGCGGTACAAAAAACGCAGCGAAAAGAAATGCGCAGCCGATCGGGCGCGCGTCAAATCGGAATAATCGGACAGAGACTTAATCTCATCAAATCCCAGGTTGTACACAACCTGAAAACGGGCGTCCAGGAAGTAGATCGGATCGGGTTTAATGTTGAAAACCCCCGAAACCAGAATATTCTTTAACGTCTTGTCGAATCGGTTGGAATACCCCTGGCGATCGGTTAAAAAGTTATTGAAACCAATACCCAACTGCCGAATGAAGGGACGATTCCAGATTTGCGTTGCCGGCACCCTATATTCAAAAGTAACGCCCACACCGTTCAAACTAAAATCGGTTTCCGAAGTCGCCGGAGGAATAGGAGTTTTGGTGAAATGTTCGCCATGAAAGCGCAGCCAGTAGCGCTGAGCAAACACATGCGCCACTTCAACAACATTGCCGTATTGATTGTCTTCGGTATTCTCACCGGAAGAAAAGGGATTGAGCACATCCGTAAAAGGCAGAGCGTCGTCATCGCGCAAGGTCGGGAATTCAATAAGCGAACTGCGCACCCGCGAACGTCCCATTTTCAAAACGTTTTTCTGATCTTCCACCAGCAGAAAGGTCTGGTGAAAAAACACCTGTCCCAGATCGGAATCCGCATCCGGAAACTGCATTCCGATGACCAGTTGTCCGCGAAAACGGTTGTAAAGTTTTTGACGGAAGCCCAGCAAAATGCCTGTATCGGAAAAATCGTTGACGCTGGTGGCTTTTTGACTTCCCGTGATGTCGGTATTAAAGGACATCACGCCGCGCGCGCCTAACTGGATTTCCGGACTCACCTGACCAAAAACACTTTGCATTGCGCCCGCCAATAAAATAAACAAAGCTATTTTTTTTATGAAATACATTTTACTCTCCTGATTGTGTTGTTTCAATAAACCGATTACTGCTGACATCATTCATCCAGTGCCACGAGAGGCAGATTATTCAAGCCCATCTTTTTTGCCATCATATTCAGTTCGGTTTCTTCGACCGGCAGATCTTCGTAAACCAGGGCTAACAGATTGCCGCCGGGGTACAGACCGTTATTGGTCACACGACGCGTATCATGGTCGTGAAAGGTCCAGATACCACGATTTTTACCCTGAATGATAATATCGATGGTTTTGCCGGGACTGAGCCGCAGGGTATTGCGCTGCCAGGGTTGGGGAACCGGCAATCCGTCGTCAGCCACCTGCCAGAAATCGTGACCGTGCAAATGCAGATAGTGCTCTTCTGTTCCGGCATTTATCAGGCGCACACGAATGTTTTCTCCCTCTTTGATGTACAAATTGGGAGTCACCGGATAGGATTTTCCGTTGACTGTAAACCAATTGGGTCGAGGCAGTTCATCGGGCGCCCGGCGGTTCACCACGTAAGGCGGATGGTAGCCGTTTTTTACAGCCTGTACAAATTCGTCCTTACTATCGAATACGGCAAACCGTTCCTTGTTGAAACGCCCTGTTTTCATCAAATACATACGTTCTTTCATGCGCTCCAGCATGCTGTTTATCTCTTCTCTCAAAAAATTCACGTCATGTGCCGAATAGATCAATGAGTATTCCCGTTCATAAGGAAACTGCCGACGAATGGGATCGTCATCCTCTTCAACAATCAGGCTGCCGAACATACCCGCCTGCATGTGCAACAAAGTGCCCCAGTGACAGTGGTAAAAATGCGTGCCCTGCGGTTCTGCGGTAAATTCGTACACAAATTCCTGACCGGGCATTACCGGCATTTGTGTTACGTACGGCACGCCGTCCATACGCCATGGTACGTGCATGCCGTGCCAGTGAATGGTGTGGTTCAGTTCTGTTTTGTTTGTGAAAATAACACGCACCTTATCTCCGCGCTTTACGCGTATTTCGGGTCCGGGCACCTGATTGTTAAATGCCAGTGTGTGAATCTTAAAACCCGGCACGATTTCCTGAATGTGAATATCGATGAACAATCGGAATTCTTTTACATCACCGTCCATTTTGGGCTTAAGCGGCGCCGGAAATTTTTGCGCATTGGCAGCCATAGCCGCTTTACTCAGCAAATGGACCGGTAAAAGCGCCGCAGCCGTCAACACAGTTGACGTTTGCATAAAATCTCTTCGTTTCATAAAAGGCTCCTTTTTGGTATGGATCGTAGTGTCAAAAATTTTTAATTGTTTTATTTATCAAAATTGGCTTGTCCTGTGTTTTGGTTTCAGGCGTCTGATATTATGTCCGCTGTGTAATTTGTTCCGTTTAAAAAAGATCGTCTCCTATCATTTTTCCGATAATCGTTTTGTTAAACCGGCTATTTAAGTTCTGCAGGATATGATTTCTAATACAGTTGAAAATATTGATGTAACTCTTGTAACCGACTGTAATTCCTCTTACTATAAGCTGCGATTCATTTTGTTAATGCGCAAATTAAAATGCCATTAAAGTATTTAAATTGCAAAATATTAAAACAATTCATAGCGAATGGGTTAAAATTTTACAAACAGAAGCCTAATACCTGTTATGTCAAAGAATATTTTTCTATTTTATTTGGACAAATTACTTTCTGCTTTTTTAAAAACTTCCGGAACCCCCTAAAACACATTGATTACCACAAATTATCAAGAATTTTCCGAAGAAACATGTTTACTTTAGCAAAATGACTTTTTGCCAGCGCATCAATGGACCGTGTTTTAGACGCACAAAATACACGCCTGACGGCATAAGGACGCCCGTATTATTGGTACCGTCCCATTGCAGCTCATGATCGCCTTTGCCGAGACTTCCCCGGAAAATAGTTTTAACCCGCTGTCCGGCGCTGTTGAAAATATCGAGCCGTACAGTCAGATTATTCAATAAACGGAATTTAATTTTTACATTCTGCACAAAAGGATTGGGGTAACCTTCAGCCAAAATGAAATAATCCACTCCTCCGGAATCAGGCTCTTCATTTTTTACAACTTCACGCGGACCGACCGGTTGCTCAAAGTTAAGAAACTCCTGGTAAGCTTTGTGAGTGGTGGGAACCATTTTTTCCAGATTAGCCAGCGCATCTAAATAACCTTCGGAGGAATAGGCTGCCACGTAGGCAAAGATAATGTCCTGCACGTCACCCGGCTGCATGTTAAACGGTCCGCTGTTAATCATGAATTTTCTGGCGCCTGGAATAAGATTACCGTCTTTGCCATCAATATCGCCTTCTCCCGTGACCGGGTTACCGGTTAACGGCCAGGGAGAGTTAGAGACAAATTTTCCGTTGATGTATTTTTTAAACGGAATCAAAGTATTGCCCATAATAGAGGCGTAACCTTGCAAATTGGCAAATACGCTCAGGGTACCATCATAAACTCCCATATTCGGAATAGAAAATCCATCTCCGGAACCTTCATACCAAAAGGAGGTCATAGGCAGGTTTCTGAAATCTGCGAGCGTTTTAAAATCCTGTACGGCTACAGCGCCTGATTCAGGGACAACAGGACCTTGCAGCAATACAATGCCAAAAGCCGGGGGCGCCATATTTAAACGATCAAAAATCTTGTCGTGAGCATAGCCGTTGTAGGTGTATCCGTAAGAAAGTGTTGAATCGCAACCTACCAGATCATCGCCGTAATCTCCCAAATCGCTGTCCACGAATTGGCTCACAAACATGGAATCAATCGGGAAACCGGACTTGTTGATCACACGGTAGCGGCGAAAGACGACAGAACTTAAACCTATTTTGTAAGCCCAGGAGGTCACCTGAATTTCCAAACCAATGGGCATGGAACCAAATAACGTAATGGTTTTGTATGGAGCGGCGTCATTTACCACATACCACAAAAGCTGATCCGCGCCTAAAATTCCGGGTTCATCGTAATCCGGATCGTAGCGACCGTTGCGGTTGCGATCGTAATAAGGCGCTCCTAATTCCGCAGGCCATTCCCGTAAATCCTTGAGATATTGCTGACGCAAGGTATCCGCTTGTTCGTTTGTTACGGAATCTGTGGGAATGCTCATTAAGAGAGCAACTTCTTCTTTCAATTGCCGATCGTCAACCTCAAAAAAATCCTTTCGCCAGCGGAAAATGCGCGCCCGGGGGTCCTCCGGCGAAACAGCCTGCGGCAAATGGTCAGAAGAACCGTCTTTAATGATCCAGCCTGCCTGAACACCGCTTCTGTAAAAACTACCGCCGGCTCTTAAAGCAGGCTGCCGACCGTCACGCACTTTGCCAACCCAAATTAATCCGTCAATATAGACTAACACGCCTTTTTTTACCGGGAAAAATCCTGCACCGGAAGGATTTGCATATTGATAGTAAAGGGATAAATGATTTTTTGAATAATACATCAGCCATTCATTGATGTTTTGCGTAGCCGTTTCATTTAAAACTTTGGTTAAAGATTGAGCCTGACCGAAAACGAACAGAGATGCATTGAGCAATAAAACTCCAAATACCAAAATTGCATTTCTGCTTAAACAGATTCTTGTTTTCATTTTTACACCTCAAATTTATGAGGAAAACCTAAGAAGGCTTGCTTTTTAAATTAAAATTAAAAATCAAATAAAAGCAAATTTTTCTCGAATTCTTACAATGCAAAAGAATTTTGTTTAACTTTTAGAATCCATATTTAAGAAAATCTCAATTAAAATATGAGTCCGGTCTAAAAATAAGCTGAATTTAAAATCAATTTCGAGTGTATTAACATACTATTTTGCTTCCGATTTTCATAAATCAGATTTTCAAAGATTTTATTTTTTTGCTTAAGCGCTTCTTGTATTAAGTACTTTAAAAATGACATAAAAATAAAGGTTATTTGATCAGATATAATTTTCTATTGCCAAAATCAATAATAGCATTGTTTTGAACAAGATAGTCAATTCCGATTATTCCCAAAAAAGGTAATTCGTAAGAGCTCGTGTTTCTATTCAAATCTTCAAATATGGGGAAGAATCTTTTCACGCTTAAAAGGTAATTATCTATCTTAAGACTATCGGCAAATATTATAGACGGATATGATATATTTCCAACGGCATCGGTAAAATAAATTTTGTTCTGTTTTTTTATTTTTCGTCCTGTCATTATAGCAAGATTATGATCGATTGAAGTGTATAAAGAGCCTGTATCGATAAGTATGATACCGTTAATTCCGTTAAAATTACCTTTTGCCATAAAAGTCCCGATTTCTAATTCATAAGTATTTTCACCGTTTTTATACGCTATTTTATTCAAACCTCTGCCTCCGGATAAAGTTAAATTAATCTCGCTGTAGCCAATTTTTTTCAGGCTATCTGCCATGTTTTCAGCCTTTTTTTGATTCACATTAAATAACAGAATACTATATCTACAAATTATCACGGCATTTGTATAATGCAGAAAGTCCGTGCCTAATATGGGTTTATGGCTGCCTTTGGTTACGATAAATGGCCAGGGACTAAACTTATAACCGCCAATTTTAAACTCATCGGCTACCGCCCTTTCATAATCCGATATGTTTCCAAACAAAGTCTGAATATTCGCATTTTTAACATTAGCCTTTATCTTTTTTAAATGATATTTAGGTATATGATCATAATTAATAAAGGTATATGTTGATCCGGTATCGAGTAATAATTCGTCGGAAACACCATTAATCTTTACGGGTAAATATATTTTTCGCTCTTTTACTTTTCCGATAACTCCGTTAAAACCTTGATTCTGTAATTCTTCCAACACAAAATTAACGTGTTTTAAAATTTCTTCTTCTGGTAATTTATCAGATACAAATTTGGATAAGCTGCATCCGATAATTATTAGTAAAAGCAAACCGATTAAAATTTTATTCATCGTATATTCCTAACGGTTTTTTGTAAACTTTTAACTTTCAAAAACAAAAACCGGACGCCCTGAAGCGTGGGATAAAGCGATATGTCATAGTGTCAAAACGGCTAATTAAACCGTTTTATTGATATCCCAAATTTTATTTGAAATCCGCCCCACTTTACCTGATACTTGTTATACAATTTTTTAACCGGTTCTGTTAATTCGTCTTTGGAATATCCGGATAGAACTTCTTCGCGAAAATTCTTAAATATATCATAATTGCTGTTACAAAATATGTAATTCATCTGAAAAAATATACTATCAAAATATTTACTGATACGTTCGCTAAATTTTGATAAATTTAAATTTAAGCGAAAACGAGGTTGAAATACTATTTTTTTCTCTTCCTTATCAATCCATATCTTGTCGCCTTTAAAGTAATAACGGATGCCGTTAATAAGTTTTGAACCGTAATAATGCCATTTCCATTTAAATTTGCTAATACCCAATCCTACGCCAAAACCGATTTCGGGATAAACGAGCATATCTGAAAAAAATCTATAATTAACATGAGCCAGAATCGGCGTAAATTTGGAATCAAAATAATAGGTTTCTTCGCTATTAAAATAAAGAGGGTTATCATTCTCATCAAAGCCGATAAGAGCTTTGTAAAAAATATCGTCTTGTGATTTTAATTTATAACTTTCGTAAGAAACTCCGACAGTAAAATTATTAATTACCCAACTCGCATCAAATGTCCATGATTTTACCGAATGGTAAGGTTGAAATTCGGGCCATGACTTATCGGTATAAAAAAACGGTCTGGGAAGGAAAACTATTTTGATTATTATAGATTTCAATAAAGCCTTTAGCCGAAACAAATTCAGAGCTTCCGTATCCAAAACTAATAACAGGATGAATATTCAAACTATCCTGCGCGATAACCAAAGTTAAAAGAATAAAAAAATGAATTACAATTGTTTTAATTACCCGGCACATGAATTCGATTTCCTTGTTTTTATTTAACCAACTTTTATTTTGTTATTCCATAAAATAAAAACAACGGTATAACCGTGCGGCTCTGTAAATACATCGCAGCAGAATTACCGAAGTATTGACATAAAACTGTCAATATCAGTAAAAAATTACCCCATCGCGGACTATTTAATTTTTCCGGCTCTATGTTCTTTCCTTTTTAGGAGGATGTTTTGTTTTACGGGATTTTGGTAATTAAAATATTTAAAAATATAATATTTTTTTTAAACCATGCAAGAGCATTCGCAAATTTTTAGGAATTTTTCCCGACTTTTCGCACTGCCTAAAGTCCGGTTCCGTCCGGAGCAAAACATCTTCTTGAAATTAATTCGTAAAATTATTCTTCGCTCTACTCCGCTTCAAAAATTTTTTTACCTAAAAAAGGCGGACAACGCTTTTATTTCCGTTCGATTATTATTGGGTTTGCGGAATGCTGCCGTTATCTTTTTATGACTTCGGAATAATAAAGAGCGCCGTCATAGATACACTCGAATATATATCTGTCCATGGACAGTTCGGAAAACTCAAAACGGACAAAATAGTCGCAGGTACAATCGCATAAATCGGCGGCAGTATCCACAACCGTTACCCTGAGCGTGTCATCGATTATTTCGTAAGAAGACTCGAAGCGGTTTGAATCGGGACAACAATTTGCGGGAAGATAGAAATCGATTTTGAGCGAATCGTCAAATGAATAATGAAAACCTGAGCTATCCGTTTAAGCCTTTTTTAACAGTGTAGAACCGGCGCAACCCGGAATTTGATAAAATGAATAGGACGGACGATTATCTTGCCGCTGAATCGGCGTGGATTCTTTGGAGCAGGAAAGGAATATGGCAAAAGCTATTAAAAGTATGGCAACAAAACGCATATAACCTCCAAAATGTATCGCTCATAAATTTAATAAGCGCGCGTGGAAAGTCAATTTGAAACCAAAGCGCTGCGTTGTTTGTTTATCTTCCGCTTTCCGGTTCTTTTTTAACAGAGTTTTCTTCACAAAAAGTACTATCAAAAGTTTTTCAGGCGGTTAAAAATATGCTTGGAAGTATTGAGGTGAATAAGGACTTGATAAATTCCGGGAAGGAATAGGTTTTTCTTCACCTTCTCTAAAATTTGGATAAAGGAAAACGGGGAAAGTTTTCTGAAATTGGGTTTAAAAAAAAGAACCTGAAATCGGGAATTTAATAAACCCGCAGGTTCCCGATTTCAGGCTTCATTTAATCGCTTCTTTAACAAAACAAGATTATCGGATAATCACGAATTTTTCGATGGTACTGTCGCCTTTTTTGTACAACAATTTTCCGGTTTCCGGATCATAATAATCTTTGGTCACCTCGATATAGGCAATATAAATACCGCTGACAACGGTTTGCCGCGTGGAAGTTACCAGGTTCCATGATTCGTCACCGCTGCCATTGTCATGTTCCAGGGTTTGAATCAAATCGCCTCTTTCGGTGTAAATTTTAATCGTACAAAAAGCCGGTATATTCATAAAGACAATTTTATTTGGTTCTAAGGTAAAATTTAATTCTTTGGCTTTTTTATTATAGGGATTGGGAACGACACGCACATCGCTCAAGCTTCGACCCGCCTGTCTTTGCAGATACGCCGGTTCGGTTGCCCAGGCATAGTATTTACCGCTGTGGAGTTCTCCCGGCGGATTCAGAACGCCGTCATTATTAGAACCGTCATTAAAAGCCACGATGTAATAATAGTAGGCGTGATTACGTTGCGGAGATGTATCTTCAAATTCGTGCACGATTTGTTCGTGATCTGTTCCCTTACCGCAGGCGAAAATTTCCTGGTAAGAGGTATCTGATTTTCCCACCGCCCGATAAATTCTGTATCCGCCGAAATCGGGATCATTTTCCGAAGGACTCGCGTCCCAGCTCAGCGAAATTCGATCGCCGCCAGAACGCACTTCAAATTTTCCCGGCGGGAGCGGGGGCTGCGGAATATCAAATCCCGAATCAAAATTCATTTTAGCCCGGGCAAAAACTTTCAGGATGGAATCCCAACCCGTGTAAACCCAGCTATTTTTAAACAGGTCAGCCGCGCCTTCGTTGTAGGTTCCGGTAATTGTGCTGCCGTCGGGCATTTCAAATTCAAAACTTTTATTGGGATAACTTCGCGCTTCTTTCCATTTTGCGCCTATTTTCTCGCACATTTCGCGGTTAAGTCCGTTAACGCCTTCCGCCTCAATAATTACGATGCTGTCTCCCGGATTTAAATCAAATGGTCCGTAATTTACCCATAAATTGGTTCCGCCGCCGTCGTTGTGGATGGTTGAAGGATCCACTCTGTCTGTAATGGAACTGGTATTGTCCTCAAAAAAGCGGTTCGTGCCGCCCAATCCTTTATAGGGATTTCCGCTTAACATGGTATAAAGTTTCTTCATAGGGGTGTCATCTATCATATCCCCCAAAGAGGGGTAAGTATCTCCGGCGTGCCAGCCCAGAGTAAGGGGTTGATTCGGATCATCCGAAGGATCGTTCGGCGATTTATCGACGTGCAGAACAACTACACCAGCCATTTGCGGCGCCGTTAATCTGCCGTTGCCCAAAAAATTGGGAGCGCCGATATTGTCAAAATTATTGGTCTGTTTTTGCCCCGCCCAACAAAAACCGGACCTCAGCCATTCAAGCTCCGAGGCAGGCGTATTCTCCGTAATCTGATCGTTTTGGTGTTCGGCATAATTCTCGCCGCGGCGCGTTACCCAGGTTTGCTGACCCCAGGATTGGGTTCCTCCTATGTAAAAAGCCCCCTCCCGCGAAACGCTGTACCTGACGCCCCATCCTATCCGCAAGCCTTTTATGGGAGCGTTTAATTCTATTTCATCATCGAAATCGGTGTTGCCGGTATTTTTAAACACAAACTTCTTTATGAAATAATCGTCGTGATATTGCTGACTAAAGGCGTAAATAATGCGATACATCGTCAAACCCATCGAGGTGTTAACAACATTGGTGATGATGCGGTCTGGAATCTGATTTTCATCGATTTCATCCACATCGCCTCTGTAAGGAGCGGTCACATCAACGCCGTCAACGTAAACATGGGGAGCGGGAAATCTGGCGGTCTGTTTTAATTCGACGGGAAAAAGACTCGATCCGACGTAATCGGCTGCAAAATAAATTCCGTATTTTTCCCAATATCTGCCGTTGGCGTCGGTAAAATCGCTGCAACCCAACCAGAACCTTTTGATTACCGCATTATCGGTGTAAGGATAATCCGCGGGCCAGCGCAATCCTTCGTAATATTTATTGTTCCAGGCTCTTTCCGATCCGTAAGACGTGAAATGACTTTGCAATTCTCCGATGCGCACATATTTCTTTTCCGTTCCCTGCAATTGGGCTTTAAGACCGGAATGCATTACCAGTAAACTTAGCAACAAAATCATATTGAATGATGTTTTAAAGAAAAAGTATTTCGATCTGAAAATACGAACCATTGTTTGATTCCCTTAAAAGCTTATTCTGATTCCAAAGGTAATATCTCTCGGATTAAGAAAGGTGAACGATCTGATATTGGGCATATCGATGTACGATTTCGTTTCTTTGCGTTTCTTGTTCCGTTTGGCAATCGCAGGATCGTTACCGGGATTTGGCTCCAAAGGATCGTAAGCCACTCCGACGGGTCTGTAATCACCGATGCGATCGTGCCCTTTTTCCACGCCTTCTTCCCATGGGAGATTGAGCGATTCCAAATAATCAAGATAGTCATACTGATCGGAAAAACCCGCTCTGCTTAAATACTTATGATTAAAGACATTGTCGATATCCACAAAAAACTGCAACTGATATTGCCCAAACCTGAACGCTCTGGAAAGACGCAAATCGACATTATACCAGTCCCGCCACTGGACATTATCCACAACTCCCGGAATATTGTTGGGATTATAGGTATCATAAGCTCCCGTTTTCCAGTTTGCGATAATATTGACTGTCCAGTCGGCTAAGGGACGTCCTCCGATCCATTGAGGACCGAAGTTAACAGGAGTATGAAAATCAATATTGGCGCGGGCGTACGGTCTGGGACGCGGTTTTTCCTGATAGGGATTCAGACGAAGATATTCACGTTGTTTGTTGGGGTCTTCCCAATATTGGGTAAGCCCGAAATATCCCGAAGTCCGCACATCATAGGTATAATTCAAAAAGCCGGTGACCCATCGTCCTATTTTTTTCTGCAGTGTGATTTCAAATCCGCGGATGTCCTGATAGTTATTATTGGTAGCCTTGCTGTATTGAACCGAATTGTCAATGTTCTGATAGAAAACCCAGCCCACCTGATTGGTAACGTCTTTGTAATAAGCAGCCACTTTAAGCAACAATTTGTTGAATAAGTTGTGTTCGTATCCCAATTCATAAGCGACGGTTTTTTCGAGTCCGAGATTTGGATCGCCAAGATGGGTTACCAGTCCGTTGGACTCCCGCTGAATCCGAAAACGAAAAGAAGACGGCGGTTCCGAGCGAAAATGCCCGTAGTTAAAATACAATTTCGAATTTGCGGTAATGGGGTGCGCAATTCCCAATCTCGGGCTCAAACTCCAATTTGCCTTTGCCTTTTCTGTCGGGGATTGCTTTTCGATTAAATTTCCGTAACCCGCTTTTAAAAACTCATCGTAAGGAGATAAAACATAACGCTTTGTATTGGCATCCGAATAATCAAAGCGAACGCCCATATTAGCGATAAAACCCATGTATTCCATTTTATCCTGCACATAAACGGCAAAACGATAGGGGAAAACGGAATAAATCAGACTGCGGGTCCAGGTGTTCATCGAAGGACTGAATGTTCCGGTATTCACTCCAAAATCATTATAAACGAACTCTAATCCGCTTTTTATCTGATGTCTTGGATGGATCTGGCTGGTGATGTCAAACTTGAGCGATGTTGTGGATATTTTGCTCTTATCGCGTCCCAGATTCATCCAGCCGCCCATGCTCATACCGTCAATTCCGGTAACGCCGTATCCCCAGTAGCCGTAAGGAGCATCGTCCACTTTGAGTCCGGGGAGAATTTCATGTTTCCTGGTCGTATCCCGGTCAGCCATCTTGTAGGTGTGGTAGCGGCTTTGTTTATGCTGCAGGTTCAATTCGTAATAGGTGGACGTATTCAGGGCATGGATGAACTTAATACCAAACATATTTCGATAAATCGATGTCGGACTAAAATAACCCGGCATGTACAATATGCTGCTTCCGCTGCTGCTGTTCAAAAGGTTGGCGATTTCGGACTGCTGTTTGAGCACACGTCCCGTGGGCGCCGTTTTCCACTGGTAAGGCGACACGGAAAATTCTTCCTGATACCAGTTGGTCAAAACCAATTTCATCGATTTGGAAATGTCGCTTGTTATTTTGGTCTGAAAAGAATTCTGTCCGTAATGATCTCTGGAGAGCGGAAAAACAAACATATTCTGTTCTTTGTAATAAGAAAAATAAAAACGCAAATTGCCCAGCGTTTTACTAACTATGGGAACTGGTCCGCCAAATCCCATATCGATAGTGTAATCGGGTTTTTTGATGTCTCCCTGTCGTCTGTGCTGCCACTCATAAAGACGTTTCGCTCCTTCGGGCGTCAGGTCGTTTGTCGGATCATCGTCTTTTAACGTGGCTTCCGAAACGGATTCCCATCCTTCAAAGTTGGGATATTGCCGGCGCGTATAATCGTCCCAGGCGCCGTTATTTGTTCCGGTCCAACAAACCGCAGGATCCAAATAAGGTCGATTAAAATATGAATTAGGATCATAAATCGACGGTCCGAAATGCTTGGGAGCCGGAGGACTGATTAAAAAAGATAGATTTCCCGAGTATCTTTCGGTCGAGCCCTCCCGGGTAATCACATTCACAATTCCCGAACGCGCCTGCCCGTATTCGGCATTAAAACCTCCGGTCTGAATTTGCACTTCTTTAACCGAACTGAGACTCACCGTGGTAGAAGGAACATTACTTCTCTCATCATTTAACGAAAGTCCGTCTAACATAAACAGGGTCTGATCGGCGCTTCCTCCGCGAATCAGAATACCCTCGCTGCCCATTTCTATGCCCGCCTGTAATGTAAGCACTTCGTTTACCGTCTGAACAGGCATGGCTTCTATCGTTTGCGCTTCCACGTTCAATTGACTGTTGGAGATATCGGGGGTAACAATCGGACGTTCGGAAACAACTACTACGGTTTCGCCTTCCAAAATGGCTTCTTCCAACCGGATATTCAGCGTCGTCGTCAGATCAATATCTATTTTAACATTTTTTGCCTGAAAAACCTTGTATCCCACATAACTCGCGATCAAAGTATATCGCCCGGGCGGAATATTTAAAATGTAAAAAAAGCCGTCCTGATCCGTTGAACTGCCGTAAGACGTTCCTTCGAGATAGACATTTACACCGGCTAAAGGTTCGCCCGTTCTGACATCCGTAACCACTCCCGAAAGTTTTCCCGTTGTGCCTGCATGGAGGATTAAATAAAAAAGAAGCAGATTTAAATATAAAAATATTAATTTTCGCATCTGTTACACCTTAAATCGCCCAATTTTAATAAACAAGATATTTAAAAAAACGATTTAAACTACAAACATCATTTTTGAAGGATTAAAGGCGCCGGCAATAATACCGGCGCCAGAATCTTCTGCGCACTCCTCCCTCAGGAGTCACTGAAGCTTATTTAACCAAAATCATCTGACGAGTTAAAGTCATTCCTTCGACATTTAACTGATAAAAGTAAATTCCGGAAGCCAGAGTGGAAGCGTTATATTTGAACTTATGCACGCCGGCATCCATGTAGCCGTCAATCAAAGTTTGAACCACTCGTCCCTGAACGTCATAAACTTTCAATTCCACACGAGCGCGTTTTTTAAGTTCAAAAGGAATGGTCGTTTCCGGGTTAAAAGGATTCGGATAGTTTGCATACAAATTGAATGTACGGGCAATGATTTTACCGTCTTTTTCAACTGTTGTGGGAACCTTTTTCCATACGGTAACCGCATTATAGTCATAATCGGCTAAATACATGGTATTACCGTCGTTACTCCAGGAAGCGCCGCGCGGAGAATAGATTCCGCCTTCAGCCGCCGGTGTAGGATAGGGGTTGCCTACCGTATCGACGATCTCTCCCGTTTTAACGTCAAAGGCATACCAATGAGAGCCCGTTCCGGCTCCGCCCGAAGACCAATCGTCTCTCAGGTTTCCAGCCCATAATAAACTGTCGGGTCCCCAATCCAGACTGCTTGCCCACAACTTAACATCGTAATAGGTGGTGTCCGATTCAGCCACATAAACCGAATCCCAGTTGCCCAGGGTGTCCACAGGTTCGAACTTTAAAACGCCCGGCAGATCGCTGTGATATTTCACAATGCCAAAGCCGTTCCATGTAGAACCGGTGTACAAATCTTTACCGTCGGCGGAAACTTCCATAGTACGATTGATATAGCCGAGGGTATCGATGGCGTCGCCGATATAGTTGAAATCGGGATCCAATATATGCACGGGTCTTGAACCGCTGACAACGTATCCCAGGTAGATATAGCCGTTGGCGTCACAGGCTGCTTCGGTAATGGAAGAAGCGATCGGCACGACAAACTTATTCATTCCCTCGCCGGTCTTGTAATTAATGCGATAGAGCGCATATCCGCCGCCGGAAAAAAGAATGTTGCCGTTGTTATCCAGATGCAATCCCTTGCAACGCAGTTTTGACGACAGGGTATCTTCATCGCCGTTCACGGTGATGAACTTAATGGGCGAAAACGGTAACTGATTGCCGTCTTTGTCATAAACATAAAGCGGCGACAACGGAATGGTGTCTCCTCCTACAAACAATGTGTCGGTGTATATTCCGTGCAAACCAACCCAGATGTTGTCGTCCGGATCCACAACCACGCCGTGGATACCGTAACTATTACTTTGCGGCAGGTTATAATCAACAAATACTTTCTCAAATACCCACTGATAATCCTTAGCCATGCCAAAACTGAATGTCATCATTAATGCGATGACGATTAAGAGTAATGTTTTCCTCATTACACTCTCCTCTCGGTTAATCTCTTGAAAAGATAAAAATTACTTATGATCGCTCGGATCAATTACTGTTACCTACTACTTCCGTCCCCTCACCTCCTTTCAAAATTATTTATTGTTAATTTATGATATTAAGACTTAAATCCTTGCTTTTTTGGCATAATCTGTTAAGCGGTTTCCGGTAGTCGTAATGCGTAATGCGTAATGCGTAATGCGTTATCATCACCATCGTTCAAAATCTTAAATAATCCAGCCAAATTATTTTTCGGAGAATAAAATAACATCTACTTCCTTACAAAAAACATTTTACTATCTTCTACCTACTTCTTACTACCTACTACTCCTGCTTTCTTATTTCCACTCATCTTCCGCTTTAAATTAAACACCTAAACACCTAAACCCGTTACTTTGTCACTTTATCACCCATCGCATTAAGAGTAAAAAGATCGCGGCGAATCAATTTAATAAGGCTTATCCCGCTGGGAAGCGATGTCCCTTTGGGATAAGCCTGAGTCGTTCGAGACTATTTCATTAAAATCATTTTATGAATCCGGGAGAAGTTCTGAGTCGTCATCTTATAAAAATAGAGTCCGCTGCCGACTTTTTTTCCGCTTTCATCCGTGCCGTTCCAGACGACCGAATGAATTCCCTTTGATTGTGTCGCGGATATCAGTGTTTTAACCTTTTGACCGAGTAAATCGAACACTTCAATAGTCACGTCGGTTCTTTTCGGCAAATTGTAAGAGATGGTTGTGCTCGGGTTAAACGGGTTCGGATAGTTCTGAAAAAGATCAAAATTTTCGGCGACTTTAACGGGGCGTTGATCGTCAACCGCGGTTTCTTCGGAAAGAATAACCCCGCGATACATGTAATATTTTTCGAAATTAGGATCGACCCATTGGGTGCCCCACCAGTTTGGCGCATAATCGGAAACGCCCTGCTGATAAGCATCCGAAGAGGCGTAATCCAGATCCCAGATAACCACGCTTAACATCACCGTATCGCCGACGCTGTATCCGAACAGGTCGGTATGTATTACAACTTCCAGAGAATATCCGCTGTCGGGACCGTTGGTTTCCGTATGAGTAACGGTGCCGTCCGGTTCGTACGATGCGCCTTCCGCTCCGCCGGTGGGAACGTTGGCGTTTACCTGAAATTCCGCTCCGCTGCCCACGGTATTGCCAAAGTACATGTTTTTAATTTCCATCCGGTCGCCGGAGCCCGGAGTAACGCCTTTGAAGGTCATCCACAGGAACAGACCGTCGGCTTCCCAGCCGGGAGACCATTCGCAAACGGAAGAGTCGTTCGATTGCACGCCGACATATAAATCCGTGCCGTTATGAGCAAACTTAACCACAGCCATGCTTTGATCGGTATAAGAATTTGAAGTGTCGCCCCACTGCATGTACCATCCGCCGGTGGAAGTAGTCGAGCCTTTTCCGACCGTCACGGATTCAGCCTTTGACCAAAATGCTTCGTCCAGTTTTCCGTCAAGATTAATCGTTTCGTCGGTTTTAATACTTTTGCGATACGGGGGATCGGCTAAGCGCAGGATGCGTGTCTCGCTTCCCCATTCGCTGCCCCACCACAGTTTAAAATAGCTGCCGATGTTCCATTCTTCTCCCGATGTACCGGTTTGTTTATCGGGATCGAAAATATTCAGGATGACGGGAATATCGGTATCTTCTTCTGAGTAGCCTAATTGGTCGAGATGGATGATTAATTCGGCGGTGTAACCTTCATCGATTTGAGTGGTATCATTGACAACGGTGCCGGGCATTTTATAACCGACGCCTTCGCCGCTTCCCGCCTGAGATTCTTCGTAAACCATATCCGGATCGTCTCCGCTGGCATTGAAGTACAATTTGAATTCTTTGGGAACTCCGCTTTTATCCCAAATCTTCATAAATAAGCCGTCTCCTTCCCAGCTTCCTCCCCATTTGTTAACATATTTGTCATCCGATTGCAAGGAGATGTAAAGGTCCAGACCGCGGTGCAAAAAACGTACGATCGTCGTTGTGGTGTCCAGATAAGTGTCTCCCGAAACCAACAGAGTTTTCGTCACGCCGTATTCCACATCACCGGGTTTAAATCCCTCCTGAAAAACCAGATGATCGAATCTGCGCTGCCAATCGGTTTCATTTAACTGCCCATCCAAATCGATGGGGTGCTCGGCGGATTGGATCTGCAGAAACGGCGGATCCACATGCCCCTGAGCCCTGACTTTGGTATTGGCTGCTAAAATTAAAATAAAAGCCAATCCCAGCATGGTAACGAATTGCTTCATTACTTACCTCCTCTTTGTAGGTTAATTGGGTTCATATAGAGTTCTATGAAATGATGCGTCGGAATATCAATTCAGCGAAGAGATCACTTTCACCGTAAGGGAGCTTGAGTTTTGTCCGGCTCAGGAAAGGCGGGAAACTCCCCGGTCATTTTACACCTGTAAAAATCATTAAAAACGCTATTTACTCATTTTGCAGAACCCTAAATGTTTAATGTATCCAATGAAATTATTTTCAAACAAAATTATTTCCGTTATTATTTTTACATCCGCAGGAGCCCCCGATAACCAATCCGGTTGACAGATGAATTGTATATTCTTCTTCCGGACGCCATTTTTCGTCAACCATTTTTAATATTTGCTGCATAGCGGCTCTGCCCATTTCCACAATCGGCGCGTGAACCGTGGTTAAGCGGGGATTCAGCAATCGTCCGAGAAAAATATCGTCAAAACCGGCAATCGCCACATCTTCGGGAATGCGTAATTTCAGACTTTTCGCCGCTTCGTAGGCGCCTAACACCATCATATCGTTTGCCGCAAAAATCGCTCTGGGCTTTTCCGGCAAGCTCATCAATCGCATAAAACCATAATAACCGGATTCAATGTTAAATTCACCGGGCACTATAAACGATTCGGGAAGATTAATATTATTCTCTTTCAAGGCGCTTTGAAATCCGCGAAAACGCTCTCTGGCGTCGTTGTTAATCTCGGGTCCCGTAATCATGGCAATTTTTTGATAGCCGTGTTGTATTAAGTGCTCCGTCGCGACCTTGGCTCCCTGAAAATTATCAAAATTAATGCTCACTATTCCCGGAATACCAGGACGACAATTTAAAAGAACCAAAGGGCGGGTGTTGCTTTTTAAAATCGTTTTCATGGTGTGATGGAGCGCGGGAGCCATCAGAATAACTCCGTCAACTCTGCCGCCGTTCATAAATTCCAACATGGTTTCCAATTCATCCCGCTGACTATGGGAGCTGGAAAGCATAATATATCGTTGATGCCTGTTGGCGACTTCGTTTATTCCCTGAATTACGCCCATGAAAAATTCGTCAACAAGTTCGGGAAGGATAACCCCGATAGTGTCTGTCCTTCTCCGCGAAAGGCTGCGGGCATTGGAATTCGGTTTGTAATTTAATTCCTGGGCGATCTGCAAAATGCGGGCGCGGGTTGATTCTTTAACGGGACCGCTGTTATTCAGCACCCTGGAGACGGTGGCGATGGAAACGCCGCAAATTTCCGCTATTTTTACTATTCCTTTACTCATAATCCTGAAAACGTTTTTCCACTTTTTAATCTAATTAACTTACCGATATTTTTTACATAAAATGTAAACGTTTACATTTCTTGTGGCAATATATATAATCAAAACATCCAATGTCAAATTTTTTTTATTCTTTTATGCTGCCCAGCATTATCCCCGAGATGTAATAGCGCTGGAGGAATAAAAATACAAAGACTACCGGTAAAATAGTAATCACCGAACCAGCCATCATCAATTCGGGATCTTTGGTGTGTTCGCCCATTAAATTTGCCAGCGCGACAGGCAGGGTGTACATGGAATCGTTATTTAACACGATCAAGGGCCAGAGAAAATCATTCCATGTGCCTAAAAATGTGAACAGGGCTAAGGTTACCAGAATGGGAACAATCAAAGGCAGGAAAATCTCTTTGAAAATCTGAAATTCGGAAGCGCCGTCGATGCGCGCCGCTTCAATTAGGCTGTCGGGAATGCTTTGCGCGTATTGCCTGATCAAAAAAATTCCGAATATGTTTGCCATTCCCGGGATAATAATTGCAAAATACGTGTTTACCAGTCCCATATAGCGCAGCATCAAAAACAGAGGCAGCATCGTTATCTGCGCGGGAATTATCATTGACGCCAATAAGGTGTTGAATATTTTGTCTTTCCATTTGAAGCGGTACTTGGCGAAAGCAAAAGCAGCCATTGAATTGAATAATAAAGAAATCAAAGACACGCTTAACGCCAGGAACAAACTATTAAAAAAATTACGCGCTAAATTGAGACGCGCAAGAAGATTCTTGTATTGAATCAGTGTAAATTGATCCGGGATGAAACGAGGCGGATAAACGCTGGCGTGCCCGTCGTACATAAAAGAGGCGGACAACATCCAGACAAAGGGAGCGAGCGTCAATATCGCGCTAATGAAGAGTAAAATGTGCAGGAATGTCTTTTTTGTGTACATCCGGATTATCCCTTATTTTGCAGTTTTAATTGGACTATCGTTCCCGTGAAAATGATGAAAAAGAGCACAAACGCGATAGCCGCGGAATATCCCATATTCCACCAACGGAATCCTTCGTTGTACATGTACAATACGATACTGAGCGTTTTGTTCAACGGACCGCCTTGCGTCATTATGTATGGTTCGGCAAAAAGCTGAAAGAAGCCGATCATCGTAATTATACTTACAAACAGCGTGGTAGGCGCTAACATGGGCAGGGTAACGGATTTGAATTGTTGCCAGCCGTTAGCTCCCTCTATCACCGCGGCTTCGTACAAATACTCGGGAATACTTTGAAGTCCCGCGATGAATATAATCATGTTGTAACCGAAATTTTTCCACACTGCCATCAGAATTATTGCCGGCATCGCCCAATTAGGATCGCCCAGCCAGTCAATGGGATGCAAGCCGATGAGCCCCAGAAAATAATTAATGACCCCAAAATTAGGATGGTAAATAAAACGCCAGACAATCGCAATGGCAACCAAGGTGGTAACCACAGGCATAAAAAACGTCAATCTGAATATGGGTTTAAACATGGCAAGCTTAGAATTCAACGCCAAAGCCGCGCCTAAAGAAACGGCAATGCTTAAAGGAGCGGCTACAATTACAAAATAAAACGTATTAAAAAGGGCTTGCCAAAAAAGGGGGTCTTTAAGCAGCCGCGCATAATTTTCAATTCCCACAAAGCGGACTTTACTCAAATCTCCCAGGGCGTAGATATCGAGATCGGTAAAACCGATTAAAAACGAGGCAAAAACCGGGATAAAGAAAAAGACGAAAATCGCGCTTAAAGCCGGGGCAAGAAACACGAAGGCGGCGCTATCTCTGGTAAAAAGCCTTACCAACTTCTTAATCCTTTCCGTGAACTTTTTGCTTTAAAAGCCATCTGCGTTTTTCCAAAATTTTGTTTACGTCTTCGTCCAGTTTTTTCAATGCCTCATCGACGGTCATCTTTCCCCGGGCGGCATATTCGACATATTGCTGGACTTTTGAAAAGGCGATTTGCTCCCATTCCGGAATTTTAGGCAGCGATTTTACATAACGGAATTGGTTGTAAAACGCTTTCATATAAGGGTCTTTCAAAAGAAGCGTGTCATTCCAGGCGTCTTTAACGGCGGGCAAATCGGATTGCAATTTGAACAGCGTAAGTTGGGAACTCACGGTTGACAAATATTCGATGAATTTCCACGCCTCTTTTTTATGTTTTGAATATCTGTTCATTACCAGGCTTGAACCTCCGGCTATTGAATAACCGGGCGTTTCCCCGTCCGGGCTGGGAAGAACGGCTGTCATCCATTGATCGGCTAAATCGCCTTTCATCCACTTTTTGAATTCGGGTACGTTCCATGGTCCCGAGATGTACATGGCGATATATCCCTGAGAAAAGGCTTTGTAAATGTTTGTGACCTGAGTAAGCCCCGTTGGAGCCAGTCCCTGATGATAAAAATCGATTAAAAATGCAAAAGCTTTTTTGAAAGCCGGGCTGCTAAAATTTCCGTAAGTATTATTATCTTTAAGTAGTTCGGAACCGGTTTGCAAACCGAAAATAATAAAAGGCGCCCACTCGTTTATCGGCAAATAAAGCGGGTAACACTCCCCCTGAGCGTATTGACGACGTATTTTCCGGGACACTTCATAAAATTCCCGCCATGTTCGGGGAGGATTTTCAAAGCCCGCTTTCCGTAAAATATCTTTGCGGTAAAACAGAACCCGGGTATCGATGTACCACGGAATTCCATAGAGGACGGAATCGATCAGATTGGTTTCCCAGATTCCCTCAAAATATTTTTTTTTTTGATTATCTTTGACTCATTCACCCACGAATCCAAATCTTCCAGCGCATTAAGGGCGACAAACTGCGGAATCCAGGTGTTCCCTAACTGAAAAATATCCGGCAGATTTTTACCGGCGTAAGCGGATATTAATTTTTCCTGAGCAGCCGTCCAGGGGATCATCTGGGTTTTTACACGAATTTGCGGATATTCTTTCGTAAATTCCGGTATGAGCTTTTGAACAATTTCGCCTTCGGCTCCCATCCCCCAAAAATTGACCGTAACTTCCTTTGAATTATTCTCCTTACAGGCAAAAGCCGTAAAAAGAACCACAAGAAGAACAAAAATATTAAAATACAATCGCCGTAGTCTGATCATAATCCGTTCCCATTGAATGTAAACGTTTACATAAAATATACCTTGTTCAATATTAGCTGTCAAATTTATTTTCCGACGCTCAAATCACGAAAAAATATCTCAAAACAGATCCGGAATGAAATTAAATCCGCGGGATCTTCGGTCGGGGGCAGAATTTCCGAAACGATAAACTTGCGCAAAAAGAAGGATTCGTTCTTTTAATCTTAAAAACAACCTTTCGCCGCGCCGGGATAGTTTGGACCGTACAGCATGGTTTCTTTACGTATTTGCAATTTCCCGTCTTTTACAAACCCTTCTCCCCTTTCGGAGAGATGCTCCGCCATCCGTCCGCGCCACAATTTTAACACATCCCGAAAATCGCTGCTGTCAGCCAGATTGACGCGCTCGCTCTTATCAAGTTGAATATCGAACAGCTCTTCATGCCCGTCATAAAACGAGAATACGTATTTGAACCTTCCGTCGGTTAACGCGCACCAGTAATTATCTTCGGAGTAACAGGTGGCATGCTCCAAATCGATAAACGAGCGCCACGAGGGATTCTTTTTTCCGACTAATTTCAAAAGGCTGTCTCCGTCCATTTCTTCGGGAATCGGTTGTCCGCAGGCGTGCAGGAATGTCGGCAGGATGTCTCTTAATTCAACCGGATAAAAAAGCGTGGAACCTCGTTTAACGACCGTTTCCGTCTGAGAGGGTAATTTCATCAGTAACGGAACGTGGGCGGAGCCTTCGTAAGGGTAGGTTTTTCGCCAATGATAGTGATCGCCGAGCATATCGCCGTGATCAGCAGTAAAAATGATTAAGGCGTTGTCGTACATGCCTTTTTCTTTGAGGGCGTTAATAATTTTACCGATTTGTTGATCGATAAAAGTAATGTTGGCGTAATATCCGCGGCGAGCCCTTCTTGCGTGTTCAATCCCGAAGTTGCCGTAGGCGGCGTTTTTGGTCATGGGAAAACCGGCAAATTTTTTAGCCCATTCTCCCACAAACGGCGGAGGCATCTCCTCATCCCTGTACATATTCCAGAAGCGGGGCGGAGGATCGTACGGGCTGTGAGGACGGGCGAAAGACACTTTGAGAAATAAAGGCTGCGGCAGTTTGTAGTTTTGAATCAGCCGCACAGCCGTTTGACCGGTCCACGCCGTGGGATGAAGTCGTTCATCCAAAACATAAGGCGCAGCCCGATGCTCGTTCCAGCCTATGCCCGTGGCGTCGGGATTTGCTCCCGGCGCCTGCAAATTAAACCAGTCGTGATAATCACTGACAAATCCCGGCTGCTCTACCCGACCGCTTTCATCCACCAATGTGGCGTGGAATCCGTGCAGCGCCTTTTGCGGGAACCAGTGCATTTTACCGATTCCAAAGGTAAAATAACCGGCGTTCCTCAACATCTCCGGCATTTCAAATTTGTATTTTTCTCCCACGCGACCGTAGCCTAACATTCCGTGATGCCAGGGCGAAAGTCCGGTTAAAAGTCCCGAGCGCGCCGGAGTGCAGCTCGGAACCGAGGAGTAAGCGTTGGCGAAAATAACGCCTTCGCGGGCGATCGAATCCAGGTTCGGCGTTTTAATCACCGGATTCCCGGTGCAGCCGAGAGTATCAAAACGCTGCTGATCGGTCATTATCAAAATAAGATTGGGCGGATTTTTGATTTTACGTTTGAAATGCAACGAAGCGCCGATTGCGGATCCTGTCCAGAAAATTCCCGCTGACGCCAGGCTTGCGGTTTTTAAAAATGTTCTTCGGTCGATGGATTTTTCGTTCGACATTTTCTGCCCTTTCGAATTATCCGCTTATTTTACCGATGCGCGCGCAAAACAACAAACGTTTATTTTCGCGCTGTACGATTCGCAGCGACTCTTGATCTAAGTCTTGCGGATTTTTATTTCAACGTCATTTTTTTGCGGTTTTCCAGGCGTGCTGCGTCCCTCTTCCGCGTACTTTTTCAGTAACTTTGTTAACCGATCGACTATTTCAGGGAACCGATCCTGAACGTTTTTTTGTTCGCCGATATCTGCGCTTAAATCGTACAATTGAACCGGAGGCAAGCCCTTTTCTCTCGCTTCCTTGGGAGTCGGACTGCTCCAGCCGCCCGAGCCCGGACACAGTTCCAACTTCCATTTTCCCTGACGAATTGAGAAGGAGCCGTTAATTGAATGATGAACCACGGCTTCGCGCACGGGCGTTTTCATCCCGCCTTTCAGAACCGGCAGAAGATTTACGCTGTCTTCGCCGGCGTCGTCCGGAAGTTCGTAACCGACAATCGCCGCAAGCGTAGCCATCAGGTCGGTTAAACAGACGGGATGCTCGTACGCGCTCCCCTGAGGAATATTTCCCGACCAGCGCGCGATAAACGGAATGCGGTGACCGCCTTCGTAGATATCCGCCTTGTAACCGCGGAAAATGTAACTGGAAAGGTGTCCCATTTCCCGCAGATGCTTAAAATTGGCAGCCGGCGAGGGTCCGTTGTCGCTGGTGAAAATAACGAGCGTATTATCACTCAGATTGAGTTCATCCAAAGCGTTCAGAATTTGTCCCACGCTTCCGTCGCATTGCATCACAAAGTCGCCGTAAGGTCCGATGCCCGATTTCCCGCGAAATTCTTTGGTCGGCAAAATCGGCGTGTGCGGAGCGGTCAAAGAAAAATAGAGGAAGAAGGGTTGACTTTTTCTATTTTGAACATGATTCCTGATGAAATCCACCGCTTTTTGAGTGATTACGGGAAGAACCCGTTCATGCTTAAAATCAGGCGCAACGGGACCGCTGCGATAAAAAGCATAGCCGTCCGAGGCGGGAATGATTTTGTCGGGTTCGCGGAGCACATTCCTGTTTTCGATGTAAACGTACGGGGTCATATCGAGAGAGGCGGAAATGCCGAAAAAATAATCGAATCCCAGATCAGTCGGTGCGTTTTTTATCGTTTGACTGTAATCGACATGTTCTCCGGTTTCGCCCCAGGCGTCGGAGTATTTGTATCCGTCTTTTGTCGCCCAGTCCATTCCCAAATGCCATTTACCGATTGCCGCGGTGCGGTATCCGAATTTTTTTAAAAGAGAAGCGACGGTTAAACGGGACGGCTCGATCAGATGCGGAGAATATCCGGTTAAAACGCCGCTCTGCAATCGGGAGCGCCAGGCGTATCGTCCGGTGAGAATTCCGTAACGGGTGGGCGTGCAAACCGCGGATCCGGAATGGGCGTCCGTAAAAACCATTCCATCTTTTGCCAGACTATCGATATTGGGAGTCGGAATTCCGGATTCGGGATTTAAGCAACGCACGTCGCCGTATCCCAGATCATCGGCTAAAATGTAAACGATGTTCGGCAGGCTCTTTTTATTCGAACAGGCGTTGAATAATCCCGATGAAGAAAAGCCGGCGATGCCCGCTGCAAACATCTTTAAAAACGCGCGCCTTTGCAAAATCTCCTCCTGTGTCGGAATTCGCGGAACACAATCCCGCGCCACTCAACCGGGGTTTATTGCACTACAATTTCATCGCAAAACAGCCAGGCTTTTTCTCCGGCTCCGGGATGCCAGTCGGGACAAACGCCGCGATTTTTAGCGTGAACTTTAATAAACCGCGCCTTCTTTTGAATTCCTTCCGCTTTCAGCGTTTTGCAGACGCTTTCCATTTGACGTTCGGAAAGCGGATTTTCAAAAGCCGCCACAGGAACATATTTCTTGCCATCCAAAGAGATCATAAAAGAAACCTGCGTGGGCATAAAAATCCATGATTCAATCTGTTGCAAAAACTGAGCCCGAACGGATTGAATCTCCCGAACCTTGCCGAGATCAATTGTGGCAATAAGGTCAACTCCCTTAAATCCCAGCCACCCCTCTTTTAAATTGATATCGGAGAATTTGCCGTCGGGATAAATCATTCCGTCGCAAAGCGCGCTGATTCTACCTCCGTTATAACGTTTTGCCGGCTGATAGACAAGCAACACCCTTTTCCCGACGCCGAGATGTTCGGTCTTTCGCTGGTTGGCAGGTAAAAACTTTTTGAAATTCGTGTCTCCGTATTTTTCCTGCAGCCGTTTTAATTGGGATTTTAATTTTTTGACCACAGCCTGATAAGCGGGATCGTCATACACATTATGAATTTCGTCCGGATCGTTTTCAAGATCGTACAATTCCCAGGCGTTGATATCATAATAGAAATGAACCAATTTGTAGCGTTTGGTGCGTATTCCGTAATGGCGTTTGACCTTATGCCATGCGGGATATTCGTAATAATGATAATAAACAGCCTGCCGCCAGTCGGAGGGCGTTTTGCCTTTTAATACATCCCGAATGGAACGTCCCTGCATGTCGGAGGGAATTTCCGCGTTGGCATAATCCAGAAAGGTGGGCGCAAAATCCAGATTCAAAACCATATCGTCCTTATTGACCACTCCCGAGGGCACCTCCCGCGGATAACGGACAAGAAGAGGCATTCTTAACGATTGTTCGTAAATCCAACGTTTATCGAACCATCCGTGCTCGCCCAGAAAAAATCCCTGATCCGACGTATAAATCACAACGGTATTTTCCGTCAGACCGTTGTTATCCAGATATTTCAGAACGCGTCCGACATTGTCATCGACCGAATCGATGCAGCGCAGATAATCTTTAATGTAACGTTCGTACTTCCAGACGGCTAAATCTTTGCCTTTTAACCGGGCTTTGCGAAATAACGCATTTTTCGGTTCGTAAGCGGCATCCCACGCCTTTCGCTGCTCTTCGGTCATTCGGTTGTAAGCGTTTTTCCACATATCGGCGCCCATTTTCTCCCAATCATTGGTGGGATATTCATCGGGCTTGCGCGTAACTTTCAAATCAAAATCGATAAACAGATGGCGGGCAATTTCCATTTCCTGCTCTTTTGCCGCCCGGCTTCTTGTGGAATAATCGTCAAAAAAGGTTTCGGGAAGAGGCATCTTAACGTCGTCGTATTTGTGAAGGTATTTGGTGTCGGGCATCCAGTTGCGATGAGGAGCCTTGTGATGCAAAAGCAGGCAAAAGGGTTTGTTCTTATCGCGTTTGTTTTCCAGCCAATCCAAGGCAAAATCGGTGATCAAATCCGTGACATAACCGTGGAGGCGTTTTTTTTCTCCCATTTCGATAAAATCGGGATTGTAATAATGTCCCTGACCGGGCAGGATGTTCCAGTAATCGAATCCCGTGGGCTGACTTTTAAGGTGCCATTTACCGATCATGGCGGTCTGGTATCCGTTTTCCCGCAGTAATTTGGGAAACGTCTGCTGCGAACCGTCAAAAACTTTGGAATTATTGATCACCCCGTTCAAATGACTGTATTTTCCCGTTAACAGCACAGCCCTGCTCGGCGCGCAAATGGAGTTGGTTACAAAACTCTGTTCAAAACGGACGCCTTCTTCGGCGATCCGATCGATGTTAGGCGTTTTGTTTAATTTGCCGCCATAAGCGCTGATTGCCTGATAGGCGTGATCGTCGCTCATGATAAAAAGGATATTGGGTTGTTTTTTGGGTTTACACGACACGGGAATAGCGGAAGAAAGCGTAACAAAAGCCAGTCCTTTTCCCACTTTTTTCAGGAACTCCCTGCGCTGCAAGTTTTCACTCATAATAAACTCCCGATTGTTTTGGAATTGCCATCGACGATGTGCCGGAACAGCAAAAGAACACGCACTCTGCAAACCGCGGTTTAAGTTTTTTGCTTCGGATCATTTGGAAACTCCCTTTGTGCATTTCATTCCCTGCAAAAGAAGAAAGGGCGAAAGAGGACGGGTTTTCGGAAATCGACGCCCTTTTGCTAATCGAATAAAATCCGAACTCCGTCTTTTGCGGACGAGCAGCCGTCAACGCTAAATTTGGGAGGGGACGCCCTTTTCAACGGTTCGAGCGGTTGCACGTATAAATATTTGTAATTCTCTGTAAATAAGCAAGTTTTTTTAAAAAAGAAACTAAAATAAAAACCTGAAAAAACGGAGATCGCAATTGAAAATCGGTCTCAGGTTAATTATTTAATTTCTCCGAAAGATATCAGGCTTTCCTGAACACAAAGACAACCGATTTGGATTCCGCCTCGTCAAAAGGAGATTTTTTGAAATCGGAGTATTGCGCCGCCGGTTCAAATCCGTTTTTACGATGAATTTCCAGAAATTTTTCCGGTGTTATGGGATACAACGGCGTTTTCTGTTCGAACACGGTTTTTTCGTCCTGTTGTAAGACCGTGCGAAATGTTACACACTCCTCGGAAACATCCAGATACTCGCGAATGAATCGGAGTTTGTGCTCTGGATGCTCGATTACGGGAAAAGACATGCCCTGATTTCGGATTACGTAATCCCAATTAATCATCTGAACAATCCAATATCCGCCATCTTTTGCAACGGTGTTCACATCTTTAATAAAAGATTTTAAATACTCGCTTTTCAGATGGGGCACTACATTACCGACAGAAAAAATCAGATCAAAGCGCTCTTCCAATCGGGAAATTTCCGACAGATTCATACGGACAAACCGCGCTGCGGGATAGGTTTTTTGAGCAAAGGCGATCATCTGCTCGTCAAGATCAATACCGACCGCGTTGAAGCCTTCGCGGGCAAACCTGCCGACATAATGACCCGATCCGCAGCCGAGGTCCAGAACCCGCGCGGATTCTTCTTCCGCATAGCTTTTTAAGAAATTATAGGTTGCTTCCCGAAAGGGGAAGATCAATTCGTAATATTGAGCAAATTGAGAATAAAAAGTAGTCATCAAACAATTCCTTTTGGATTTATGGTTTAATTTTGGTTAAGGGTTAAGGGTTACAGGTTGCAGGTTGCGGGTTACTGGTCAACTGTTCCTTGCCACTTGTCACATTGTTACTCTTCAGCACTTTCCGCATTCTGCTTTCTTACAATCTTTTGTCTTTTTTCTTTTGTCTTTTGTCTTATCCATCCCGCGTCACGACCCTGACAATTTGGAAAAATTTCAAACATAAAACAAATTATTCGATATTTTCACAAAAACGCCCTTCCCGTCAAT
>JAADIP010000251.1 GCA_013151275.1 Calditrichota bacterium
TTACTGGCGGTTTCAAACGACAAATCGCAGGACAGCATCTATGTGCCGGTCTATTTTTCGGTCGGCGAAAGCGATAAATACATTGTCTGTCAGACAGACCGCTTCGCCGGACAGGATGAAAACACGGAAGTAAATATCGGCGAAAAAGTCAAATTGCCTGTGTTCGTTAAAAACATCGGTGACAAACCTGTCAATAACGTGGAAATTTTGTTTGTCTGCGACGATGATTTTGTTTCGATTATTGACAGCGTTCAAACGTTCGCTCAAATAAACGCCGGGCAGGAAGTGCGCGAGTCGGCTTTTGAATTTAAAATAGCTGAAAATACCCCTCCCGATCACAAAATTCCTTACCGGTTGATTACCAAAGACGCCGACGGTTACGAAGACCACTTTGATTTTACGATGGAAGTCAAAAACGGCGAGCCGGAAATAAAGTTGCGGACTGACTCCCTGAATTTTTATCTTGAACAAATGAAAGACTCCGTTATTGCAGACATCCGAATAGAAAATACCGGCTTTGGCGAACTGCTTTATCGCGTTCGGAATCCGGTCCGGCGGATTTATGACGCGGGTCGGTTAAAAAATGACGCCTGGCTGCCTTTGAACAAAGGCGTCGGTAACGTTCATTACCAGGTTGTCGCCGAACGTCTGCGGGCGGCGGAATACTATCTGCAGGTTGACGCGCCTTCGGAAATCTACTTTTTTGTCTATGAAGGTCGCGACCTCAAAGGAGATTACAATTTAATCGCCCAAAGTAAGTTGAATATTTCCGAACCCGGAAAGGGATGGTATCGCTCGGGAAAACTCGATTGCGAACTGAAAGAAAAGAGGTACTATTACATCGGAATCAGTTGGAACGGAACGGCAAAAGCGGGCAGAGCCGTTGACACGGTTCCCTTTCAGACGCCTTGCGGAATGGTTTATTCCAGCGCCTACAATCTGGGAGGCGCGCCTCCGGAAACGCACATCTCTCAGCCCTATCAGGTCTCGTATCCGGTGGCTCAAAAACTGATCGTGGGACAGGGTCTGTGGCTTGACTGCGACGAGGCAGAAAAACGCTTACAACCGGGAAGCTCGGAAACGATTCGGGTAAAAGTATATGCCGCGGAACCGGACACCGTTTTTAAATCGAGTTTGAAAATCGTCAGTAACGATAAAAAGAATAGCGTAGTCGAGATACCCGTTACGTTGAAGGTCAACGCCAAAGGCACGGGAATTTTGACAAAGGACAATTTGATTCCCGATAAAGCGGTGCTGTACCAAAATTATCCGAATCCGTTCAACAATACGACCCGCGTTCGCTTCGGAATTGCCGCATCGGGGAAAGTGACGGTAAGTATAAGTATTTTCAATATTCTGGGACAAAAAGTCTGCACCCTTGCGGATGAGAATCTGAAAGCCGGGACTTACACGGTTAACTGGAGCGGATTAAACGGAGAAGGGCGGGCGGTTTCAAGCGGAATCTATTTTGTGGTTTTGAAAGCAGAAGCGGTAAGGTTGAGCAAAAAACTTGTTTTGCTCAGATAGAGGGGAGGCAGGTCGTTTACGACCTTTGGAACCCCCTTCAGGGGGTTGGTTTCCCAAACCTTCGGAATAATGGTTAACTCCTCCCGGATGCGTCTTAACAAATAAAGGTGAAATGTCAAAAGTTGCATGAAAAAAATGACAATAATTAAAAACATGGAAATCTTGCTCCCTTCACCGATCTGACCTTGAGCTGTATCTGGAACTCCGCTCAGGTTGATTAAAAGCGGGAAAAGCTTACGACGCCGGATAATTAGCAAGCTTAATGGCATTTTCTGCAGAAACTTTTGACGCTGCCCAAAAAATTAAAAGGAAAAAGCGCGATGGCAAAAACAATTCTTTTAATCCTGATATTTTCGTCTTTACTTTTTTTAAATTCCTGCCTTTTTCCGGGTTTCCGCTATGACCTGGTCATCAAAAACGGCTGTATTGTGGATGGCAGCGGAAATCCCTGGTACAAAGCCGATCTCGCCGTTAAAAATGATAAAATCGTAAAAATCGGGAAAATAGATAATGAAAACGCCCGCCGAATTATTGATGCGAAAGGAATGATTGTCGCTCCCGGTTTTATTGATGTGCACACCCATGCGGACAGACAAATAGTCTCCTCCCCTGACGCGATAAATTACATACGACAGGGCGTAACCACGATTGTCGGAGGAAATTGCGGCAGTTCACAATTCCCTTTAAAGGAAACCTTTGAACAGATTGAAAAAAATAAAATCAGCCTTAACTTTGCCTCACTCGCCGGTCACAATACCATCCGCAAACAAGTGATGGGAAGCGATGATCGAAAACCAACCCCGGAAGAAATGGAGCGGATGAAAAATTTAGTGCGCCGGGAAATGCGCTCTGGCGCGGTCGGCTTGAGCACGGGACTCATTTATCTCCCGGGACGATATTCTGACACACAGGAAGTGATTGAACTCGCGAAAATGATCCGTCCGTTTGACGGCGTCTATGCCACACACATACGCAATGAGGGAAAATATATCGCCCAAGCCCTTAACGAAGCCGTTCAAATTGGGAAAAAAGCCGGCGTCCGCGTGGAAATATCCCACATTAAATTAGCCAACGAAGCCGTGTGGGACAGCGTGCCTCTCATCGCCGAAACCATTGAGCAGGCTCGCCGGGACGGATTGGAAATTACGGTGGATCAGTATCCTTACATTGCCACAAGCACAGGATTTTCCAGCAGTTTTCCCGGCTGGGCGGTTGCCGGTGGAAATGATTCCCTGGCAAAAAGAATGGAAGATCCGGAAAATTATCAACGGATTAAAAATGCCGTTATCAAAACCCGCCTCACCTCAATTAAAAATATCTATATGCCGGAAAAAATATTTGTTGCGGAAAATAAAAATCATCCCGAATACGAAGGAAAAAATCTGTCGCAAATTTTAAAATTGATCGGTCGTGAAAATACCGTGGAAAACGCAGCCGAACTCATCATGGAAATGCAAAAAGAAGATCAGCCCGGCGGAGTATTCTTTAAAATGAACGAAAAAGACGTTGCTGCTTTAATGCGCAAACCCTACACAATGATTGCCTCCGACGGCAGTATTAAAACAATCGGTAAAGGCATGCCGCATCCGCGATCTTACGGAACATTCCCGAGAGTTTTAAGCCGCTACGTTCGCGAAAAATCCGTTCTTTCTTTGGAAGACGCAGTCCGTAAAATGACCTCTTTGCCAGCCCAAACAATGCGTTTTAACGATAGAGGCATGCTCAGACAAGGAGCCTGCGCCGATGTGGTGATTTTTAATCCCGAAAAAATATCGGATTTAGCAACCTTCGATAAACCCCATCAATATCCCCAGGGGATTCTCTGGGTTATTGTCAACGGAAAAATTGTGATCGATAACGGAAAAAGAACCGATGCGTTTCCCGGCAAAATTATTTACGGTGCCGGTAAAATTTAATAATGTTAATGAAATGAAAATCAATAGAAAGGTGACAAGATGAACAAATGGTGCCGGATAGGTTTAATTCTGCTGATCGTGCCCGTATTACTTTTTGCCCGGAATCTTCGCCCTCCCGAAGAGTACTTCGGGTTTAAAATGGGAACCGATCGGAAATTGATTAATTGGGAACAGATTCATGACTACTTTTCAATCATGGATCAATTCTCCGATAAAATAAAAGTGGAGGAACTGGGCAAAACCACTCTGGGACGCCCGTTCATAATCGCTTACATCTCCTCGTCCGAGAATTTGAAAAATCTGCCCAAATTTAAAAAAATTCAACGCCAACTCGCCAACCCGGACAACCTTGCCCCGAAGCAGGCTGATAAACTGATCAAACAGGGCAAACTTGTCATGCTCATCAGCCTGAACATCCACTCCACTGAAATAGCTTCCAGCCAGGAATCTGTGGAATTGGCTTATGACTTAATCACCAAAGACGACCCGCAAACCCTGGAAATTCTCGATAATGTTATCCTGATTTTGATCCCTTCGCTGAATCCCGACGGGCAGCAAATGATTACCGACTGGTATCTTAAATATGTCGGAACGGAATACGAAGGGTCTCCCATGCCCGGCTTATACCACTATTATGCGGGACATGATAATAACCGCGATTGGTTTTTCTTCAATTTAAAAGAATCGCAGTTGGTAGCCCCGATACTGTACCGAGAATGGTTTCCGCAAATTGTTTTCGATCAGCACCAGATGAGTTCAAAAGGACCCAGAATGTTTTTGCCTCCCTATAAAGATCCTATCAACCCCAACGTGCCTTCTGTGCTGCTCGCCGAGGTTAATATGCTGGGCAAACACCTGACCGCCGATCTTCATGAAAAAGGATTCACCGGAATTGTAAACGGCATGTTGTTCAATTCTTTCTTTGAAGGAACAATGTCAAAAACTCCGCTATGGCATAATATGATCGGAATTTTGTCCGAACTTGCCAGCGTACGGATTGCCACGCCGTTGCACTTTCCGCGCGGAAGCCTTGGAAAATACGGCGCCGAAATCTCCAGATATTCCCGCAAAACAAATTTCTTGACTCCCTGGCAGGGCGGCTGGTGGCGCTTGCGCGATATTATCGAATACGAAAAAGCCGCCACCTTTGCAATGCTTAACTTCGCCGTAAAATACAAAGAAAAAATAATGAAAAATTTTTACGTCTTAAATCGCGAAGGAATCGATAAAGGACGTAAACAAGCCCCCTTTCAGGTGATCGTTCCGCTAAAACAACACGATCCCAATGCCGCTGCCCTGATGTTGGAACGCTTAAAATTAGCCGGAGTCCGAATCTTTAAAGCCGAAGAAGCATTCGAATACGACGGTCGCCGATATTCGCCCGGATCCTTTATTATCCCCTTGTCCCAGCCCATACGCGCCTATGTGAAAGACCTGTTCGAAGTGCAAAAATATCCGGACTTGTATGACTATCCCGATGGTCCCCCCACAAAACCTTATGATTATACCGGCTGGACATTGCCCCTGCAAATGGGAGTGTCCGCAAAACTTACTTCTTCGTTTGTGAATATGAAAATGAGCCGGGCTGAATCATTTGTCTTTGACGAAATTCCGGAGCAACTCGAAAAAGCCGACTTCTATCTTCTCCCCACAAGATACAACAACGCCTATGCCGTGGTTAATGAATTACTATCGGATTTTGACATTCAAAGAGCTGCTTCTGCTTTTCAGGCAGAAGGTCGCTCATTCCCGGCAGGTACTTTTATCATACCCCATCAATCCGATTTGCGGCAAAAACTTCTGAAACTCTCTGAAAAATATCGGGTGCCTGTGGTCGGAGTAAATCAAAAAATAAAAACCGACCTGCTTCAATTAAAAAGACCGCGTCTGGCTATCTATCAACCCTGGGCGGGCAATATCGATGAAGGCTGGACGCGGCTTGTGCTGGATAATTTTAAGTTCAAATATTCGGTTTTACATAACAAAGACATTCAAAAAGGAAAACTGCTTGAGAAATACGATGCCGTTATTATCCCTGATATGACCGTAAGCCGATTGGTGGACGGGAAAAAAGAAAAAGACAAAGAACCTCTGATCGGTTCCGCCAAAATTCCCGAAAAGTTTAAGGACGGCATTGGCGAAAAAGGAGTTAAAAAATTAAAAGAATTCATTCTGCAGGGAGGCACATTATTGACGCTGGGTCGCGCCTGCGACTTTGCCATCGATAAGCTTCGGGTGCCTGCGCTAAATGTTGTTGGCAAAAAAACGAATAAAGAATATTTCGCGCCCGGCGCCTTACTGCGGATGCATCTTGATCTTTCCGATCCCATTACTTTTGGAATGCCGGAAATTACGATTGTTCGTTATACCAACGGTCCCGCCTTCCGCCTGTTAACCCATAGTCAGGAAAGCAAAGCCGTCGGCTATTTCGATGAAGATACCCCCTTGGTAAGCGGTTGGCTGATCGGAGCAAAATTGTTGGCTGGCAAAACCGCTATTGCGGAAATTCCCACACAAAAGGGTCGGGTTATTTTGTTCGGAGCGCGCGTTCAGGGAAGAGCCCAGACCCATGGCACGTTTAAATTGCTGTTTAACGCCATATTAAGCAGCAAATACACCCTCAAAGTCAACGAAAATAATTAAGACAAAGGAAGTCAAACCAATGAAACGCGTTGTAATTTTTCTGACACTTTTCATGGCTGTTACTTTTTACGGCTTAATCGCCTCATCACCGCAAACGCCTTTGGAAAAAGCGGAATATTCAAGATTAACTTCTTACGCCGAAATGACGAAATACCTGCAAAAGCTGGATGCGCAAAGCCGGATCATGTCGCTTAAAACCATCGGCAAATCAGTGGAAGGCAGAGAAATACGCGCTCTGTTTTTTTCGCTGGAAAAAAACTTTGGCGAAAAAAGAAAAAACAAACCGGTTGTCCTTATTTTCTGTCAGCAGCACGGAGATGAGCCTTCCGGAAAAGAAGCCGCCCTCAAGTTAGCCGGATATCTCATCGAAAAAGGGCAATCCGTCTTAAATCGAATTGACCTGATCCTCGTTCCCCAGGTTAATCCGGACGGAGCCGAAACCGGAAAGAGAAGAAACGCCAATGATATGGATCTGAATCGCAACCATGTGATTCTGAGCGAACCGGAAGCTCTGGCAATTCACCGCTTGTTCCTGAAATGGAAACCGGAGGTCGCGGTAGATATTCACGAATACAATGCGATCAAAAAAAGCTGGATCGAAAACGGATTTATTAAAGACGCCGACGAAATGCTCGGCGGCGTTACTAATTTGAATATTGATTCTCGGTTAACGGATTTTTCCCGAACCGTGATCATGCCCGAAGTGGGTAAAAAGGTAACCGACTCCGGCTTTTCCTTTCATCGCTATATTGTGGGCGAACCCTTTCCTCCCAAACGCATCCGCTACAGCACAACCAATATTAATGACGGACGTCAAAGCACGGGCATCTACAACACGCTTTCTTTTATTATCGAAGGAAAAAGATACGGTGATGTGCTGAACAGAATTAAACAAAGAACGGATGGTCAATTCGCCGCTCAGCTCGCCTTCCTGCAAGTAATCGCGGCGCATTCAGCGGAAATTTTAACGCTGGTCAAAAACTCAAGGCAAAGGCTGTCGCAAAATCAAACTGATAATTACATTCACCTCCAAATGGATTATTTTCCCGATCCGAATCAAAAAACATTAAAATTTCCGGTTTTTGACTTCTACAAATGGAAACGGGTTGAAAAAGAACTGCCCCGCTTTGAGCCTTTGGTTAAAGTTAAAAAAAGCGTCGCCAAACCGTTTGCCTACATCTTCTCTCAAAAAGAAAAACGCCTTATCGAATTGTTGACAAAGCACCAAATTAAAATGTACCGCTTAGCGAAGAATGCGCTGATTCCGGTGGAAGTCTATAAAATTTTACATACCACCCCTGCAATCGATGAAGATAAACCAACCCTCAATGTGGACGCGGAAAAAAGGAAAGAAAACCTGAAATTTTTCAAAGGCGACGTTTTTGTTCCTCTTAATCAACCCGCCTCCAATTTGATTCCTCTGCTGCTTGAACCGGAATCCACCTGGAATATTTGTCAAAAAAGAAACGGACATCAATATCGTTTTGCGGAATATCTCACCGTTGGCAAAGAGTATCCCGTAAAACGCGTACCCCGGGCAATTCAATTGGAGTTGAAGGACAATGAATAAAATGATCGGTATTGTCGGCGGCATGGGTCCGTATGCCGGAATAGACCTGATTAAAAAAATTTTTGATCAAACAGCCGCCGCCCGCGATCAGGATCATCTTCCGGTCGCCATGCTGTCCGTCCCGGAAATAATACCCGACAGAACGGATTTTCTCTCCGGAAAAATAAAGGAAAATCCCGGGAAGGCTATTGCGCAGGTCATCAATTCTTTAATTGACATGGGAGCCGAATTAATCGGCATAGCCTGCAACACGGCTCACGCCGAACCCATTTTCAATTGCATTGTGGAAAATCTGAAAAATAAAAAAGATTCCTCAAAAATCGTACACATGATCGAGGAAGTTGCGCTCTATCTTAAGCAAAATCTTAAAGGCGTGAAAAAAGTGGGCATTTTATCCACTTCCGGAACTCTGCAATCAAATATCTATCCGAAGACGCTGGCAGATTTCGGAATCGAAGCTCTGCAGGTTCCGGACGAAATTCAGCAAAAATTTGTAAGCCCAGCCGTTTACGATCCGCGATTCGGCATCAAAGCTCAACCCGAGCCGGTTTCGAAAAGGGCTGAATCGTATCTGCGCATCGCGCTATCGCATCTGATTGAAAAAGAAGTCGAAGCCGTTGTGCTCGGATGCACCGAAATCCCTTTGGCAATCCGTGAAAAAGAAATAGACGGTTTACCCGTAATCGATTCAGCCGCCGTTCTTGCCGCAGCGCTTATTAAAAAGGCTGCGCCTTCAAAACTAAAAGATTCGACGACTTTAAAGTAAATTAATCCGGAGAAACCTTTTGATTATGGCTGCAAAAACTAAAAAGACACCGACTCTGATCCAATCGTTAACGCCTTTGATCGCCATTGCCCTCTTTCTCGGAATCGGGTACGGATTCCTCAGATTAAACGCGGAAATTCTGCTTTTGGCAGCCGCGGCTGTGGCGGGCTTTATCGCCTTGAATCTGGGATATACCTACAAAGAAATCGAAGACGGAATTCTGGAAAGTATGATGAAAGGCATGCCGGCGATGCTGATCGTTATCGTTGTCGGCGCCCTGATCGGCTCGTGGATTGCTGCGGGTACGATCCCGCTTTTGATTTATTACGGATTAAAACTCATTTCCCCGCAATATTTTTTGGTCACGGCTTCTCTTGTCTGCAGTATCGTTTCCGTTGTCACCGGTACTTCTTACGGAACCGTGGGAACACTCGGCGTGGCTTTTATCGGAATTGCGCATGGTCTGAATATCCCTCTTGATCAGGCTGCCGGAGCAATTGTCGCCGGAGCTTATTTCGGAGATAAGCTGTCGCCTTTTTCGGATACTACCAATCTGGCGCCCATTGCCGCGCAAAGTAATTTGTTCGATCATATCAGACACATGCTTTGGACAACCGCCCCGGCGTGGATTTTGGGAATGATTGTGTATTTCATCTTAGGATTGTCTTCGCACGGCGCCGTCAATATATCCATGGAAAAAACGGAACTTATTATGAACACGATTAAGACCAATTTTACCTTTCACTGGCTTTTGCTGCTGCCGGCGTTAATTACGCTTTACGGAGCGGTGCGCAAAAAACCGGTCATTCCCGCGATGCTCCTTTCCGCCTTGGTTGCCGTGCTGTTAGCGCTCATTTTTCAGAACACAAATTTAAAAGCCGCGGTCGCATCCACCGTCACGGGTTTTGAAGCGCACACCGGTAACGCCATGGTAGATAAATTATTGACCAGAGGCGGCATGGTGAACATGATGCACGTAACATTGATCGCGTTTTGCGCGTTTGCCTTCGGAGGAATCGTCCAGAAAGCGGGTATGCTGAATGTACTGCTGGAAAGGCTGCTAAGATTCGCCAACACCACCGGAAAACTGATTGCTTCCGCGGTCGCCGCCAGCATCGCCACGGCGATGATGACCGGCAGCTCGTTTTTATCCATTCTGATCCCCGGAGAGCTCTTTGCTCCGGCATTCAAAAAAAATAATCTGGCGGCTAAAAATCTTTCGCGTACTGTGGAAGACAGCGGCACGGTTGTGGTGCCGCTGGTGCCCTGGAGCATCGCCGGGGTTTTTATGGCTGGGACGCTGGGGGTGGAAACTCTGGCTTACGCTAAATGGGCTGTTATGTGCTATACCGGATTCATCTTCGCGCTGATTTACGGATTTACGGGTTTTGCCATTGCCCCAAAAATACGCGAGGATGAAACGATCCCCGGCAGCTAAAACAACGAGTAAACAAATGATCCGGAGAGAACCGAACGCATGCTGTTAAAATATCGCTTCTTTTTATTCAGAATGAATGCCGAATCGGAGCTGCAGGTAATGAACAGAAAAAAAATTTTGGAAGATAAAGGAAAAGCGAATTATGTCTGCGATAAAACTTATTAAAAAAGCCCGCGTTTACGCCCCCGAACCTCTCGGCGTAAAAGACGTTCTGATTGCGGGCAACAAAATAGCCGCCATTGATGATCACATCGAAATCGCATCCTCTGTTGAAATCCGGATCATCGAAGGCGCGGACAAATTTCTGGTTCCCGGATTTATCGACTCGCACGTGCATATTGTCGGCGGCGGCGGCGAAGGCGGCTACCGAACCAGAACGCCGGAAATTATGCTGAGCGATATTATCTCTGCCGGCGTTACCACTGTGGTGGGCTGTCTGGGCACGGACGGCAGCTCCCGCAATATGGCAAATTTAATCGCCAAAGCCGGAGCGCTCGAAGAAGAAGGAATTACCTGTTACGTTTACACCGGATCATACCAGGTCCCTGTCCGCACGGTAACCGGCTCAATATTGGACGATTTGGTTTTGATCGACAAAATTATCGGCGTCGGTGAGATCGCCATTTCGGACCACCGCTCTTCACAACCCACCAAAACCGAAATCGCCAAAATCGCCGCCCAAGCCAGAGTGGGAGGAATGTTATCGGGCAAGGCGGGAATCGTCAATGTTCATGTGGGCGCCGGAAGAAACAGGCTGAAAATACTGGAAGAAATTATCACGGAGGGAGAAATTCCTCCCGCACAGTTTTTACCCACGCATTTGGCGCGGACCCCTGAGCTTTTTGCCTCGGCGATTAATTATGCGCGCCTCGGCGGCTTAATCGACATTACGACGAGTACGCCAGCCCGCTACTTACCCGATAAAAAAGGCAGCGCCGCTAACGCCTTAAAATCGCTGCTCGAGCATGATGTTCCCATCGAACAAATTTCCTTTTCTTCCGACGGTCAGGGTAGTCTGCCGGTTTTTGATGCAGCGGGCAAAATCACGGGACTCAAAATCGGTAAAGTAAAAACGCTGTTTGATGAATTCAGAAAAGCCGTGTCGGAACTGAATATTCCCCCGGAACTTGCTCTTCAACCGGTAACATCTAATCCGGCGCGCAATCTTAATTTATCGTCAAAAGGGAAAATAAAGGTCGGAACGGATGCCGATCTTTTACTGCTGGACCGGGATTTTCGCCTGCATTCTTTGCTGGCTAACGGAAAAATTATGATGACGAATAAAAAAATTAATGTCAAAGGGACATTTGAAGATGATTAGCCCGGTTGCCCGCAATCTGAACGGAAATGTTTTAAGTCAATTAACGCCATTAAAAAAGAAGAAGCGATGAACAAAACCCTGTTTTTATTGGTAATTCCGCTTGTCTTGTCGGTCAACTTCAAAACAGCTCTTTCGCAAATGGGAAGCGTCGCGCAGTCGTTCTCTTCTCCGGGCAGTAAACCGACCGGCTTAGCCTGGGACGGTACGAATCTGTGGAACGCCGACACCGATCTCAACAGAATTTTTAAGATCGATCCCAAAACAGGATCCGTACTTTCATCAATCCCCGCCCCTCCCGGCTCGGTTATCAACGGACTGACCTGGGACGGAGAGCAGTTATGGTGCACGGATCGGGCGCTGGATAAAATTTACGCAATCGACAAAAACACCGGAGCGGTTTTAAAGACTTTTACTCTGAATTACGGCTCTCCCCGCGGAATAACTTTCGACGGGAAAGCCCTCTGGTACGTTGATAGCGGAGAGAATAAAATATTTAAGATCGACCCGCAAACCGGTAAAATTCTGAAAGAAATGACAGCCCCGTCCGGATACAACAGAGGACTGACCTGGGACGGAAAATATTTGTGGAGTACCGACAAGGATAAGGATGAAATTTACATAATCGACACCTTAAGAAATTCAGTTGTGCAAATCCTTCCCGCGCCGGGCTCTTTTCCCTATGGCTTGGCGTTCGACGGAGAGCATCTCTGGAACGCCGATTACGATACGGACACGATCTACAAAATAAATATCAAAGGAAACGAACTCTTTTACCTGTCCGACCCGCTGCGGGCGCGCATCCGCTATTCCGTCAAAATCTCCAATACGGGCAGTTCCGACATGGATTTAAAAACCTATCTCGCCTGCCCGATGAATTTGTCGTACCAGAATCTTGATGATTCTTTACAATTTATGGAAATACCCGAATCTTACTTTACAGACAGGTACGGTCAAAAAATCGCCTTTTACCACACTCTCCTTTCTCCCGGCGCAAGTATTGTTTACGGCTATTCGGTCGCGGTCACCCTGCAAAACATCCGCTACCGTATTCATCCGGACAGCGTCGGCAAGTTAAGCGAAATTCCCGATTCGATTATCGCTTTTTACACTCAGGACGGAGAAAAATACAAAATTACGCATCCCGTTATCGTAAACGCCGTTAAGCAAGCCCTCGGCGACGAAACTAATTTCTACTGGAAAGTCCGCAAAATTCACGACTATGTTATCGGGCATATCGATTATCTTGCCGAAGGAAGCTGGGACGACGCGCCCACCGTTTTGAAAAACGGATACGGATCGTGTTCTGAATATACGTTTGTCTTTGTGGCTATGTGCCGCGCGGCTGGAATTCCCGCCCGCTTCGAAGCCGGAAGCCATTTAAGAGACGCTATTCCTTACCGGGATCGTATTTTTCATCGCTGGCAGCAAGTGTATTTTCCTGACATCGGCTGGGTGCCCGTCGATTGCAACTGGGATGATAAAAAATATCCCGCAAATCAGGCGCGCTATTTCGGAGCCGGTTCCAATCAGACTTTCACAACAACTATCGGAGCGGGCGGCGACGAAGGTTTATGGTGGACTTACAACAGCGCCAACAGCAATAGCGGCGGAATACGCGATCGGGAAAAAATCATGGAATGGTTGCCGTACACTACCGGTATTCAAACTAAAACTATCGTTTATCCGAACGATTTCATAACCGCCTCAAATTACCCCAATCCTTTTAACAGCCGAACAGTAATCGAGTACCGTTTGAAAAAGCCTTCCCGGTTTAGTATTCATATTTACAACAGTCTCGGACAACTGATCAAAAAAATTGACGTGGATAACGGACAGAAACGGGGTAAAATTCTGTGGGATGCGCGCAACCGTAACGGGAAGGAAGTAAATACGGGAACTTACTACTACAGAATCGAAACCGCTAAACAGTATTTTAGCGGTAAAATGATTCTGCAAAAATAAAGGGCAAAACATGAAAACAATAAATACGAATTTACGGATATTGGCTCTCTGGCTGACTCTCCTGTTTGTCGGCTGGAGTCTGGCTGGCGACGAGTGCACTATCGGCGCAGCCGCCGGAAAAGCAACCAGCGACGGAAGACCGATGATCTGGAAAACCAGGGACAATTCCGGCGAACCGGATAATGAGCTTGTTTATAACACCTCCTATTCCATCCCCTTTTTGGAAGTTGTCAACGCCGGTAAAACCTATGCCTGGATGGGCGTAAACAAAGCTGGATTTGCCATTCTGAATTCGGTAGCCAATGATCTGCCCGCTGGCTCTTCGGGATACGGCAACGGTTCATTGATGCGAAAAGCGCTGGGAACTTGCGCTTCCGTGGCGGAATTTCAATCTTTGTTGGACGAAACGAATATTTCGGGAAGAAAAACCCGCGGCAATTTCGCCGTTTTGGATTCAAGCGGCGCGGCGGCGATTTTTGAAGTGAGCGGCGATTCTTACTGGAAATTTGACGCCAACGACACCCTGCAATCTCCCGCCGGCTATTTAATACGTACTAATTTTGCCGAAAACGGCACCCTGTCCGGCGGAGGCGGTTATGAACGCTATAAACGATCGAAAAAGTTAATTCACGATTTTTACTCCGGCGATTCCTTGAATTACAGAAGTATAATTCGCTTTCAAATGCGCGATTTCTCCGATTTCGACAGCAATCCCGTTCCGGTTCCTTTCCCCGATCGATGGCTGGATACCAGACCTTACGGCTATATTTACACCAACGTGAGCATCTGCCGCTACAGCTCGGTTTCCGCAGCGGTTATTCAGGGAATTCTGCCCGGCGAATCGGAAAAACTGACCACAATGTGGACGATTCTCGGTTCGCCTGCCGCTTCCGTTGCCGTGCCCTATTGGTCGGTGGGTTCAACGCCTCCGGAAGCAAACGGCAGTACTACGGCTCCTCTCTGCGATATCTCCCTGAAAATCCGTTCCGAATTATTCGATTACCCGGAAAGCAAGTACTATATCGATTCTTACAAGCTGTTGGACGGAGAAGGCGGAGGCATCTGGACCGACTTGTTCCCGGCTGAAGATTCGATTTTTACCGCCGGAGAATCGTGGCTGCAAAAATGGCGTCAGGATGCGCCCGATATTCAGGAAATGCTGACCGTGGAAAAAAATTATGCGCAATTTGCTTATCAAACCCTGCAAAAAACTTATGATAAACTGACAACCGATATTCCTGTCTTCGAGAATTCCGAACCCGTAACCCGCTTTGAACTGCAGCAAAATTATCCGAATCCTTTTAATTCCGAAACGGTGATCCCTTTTTATCTGCCGCAATACGGTTATGTTGTTGCGGAAATATTTAATTCCCTTGGGCAGAAAATCGAGACATTAGCCTCGCACTACCTGAGCGCCGGTCGGCACAAGCTGCGCTGGAATACCAACCGAAATCTCAATTTATCAAGCGGACTTTATTACTGCCGCTTTGAAGTTACCATGGGCAATGAGAAGATAATTCAGGTCCAAAAACTAATGTATCTCAAATAAAGATGAATCAACACAAAAAAATAGTAACGCTCGTTTCAATAATCGTTCTGTCCGCGCTTTCGCTCACGGCAAGCACCATCGGAATTGCCACAGGCAGTAAAACAGCGGACGGCAGACCGTTATTGTTCAAGAATAAGGATCGTACCGATAATTATCCTTCGGATGTTGATTATTATCCGGGAACCGCGGATCATTACGCCTACGTCTTTCAGGAGAATTACGGGGACTCTCATCTTAAGGCGCGAATGGGAATTAATTCCGCCGGATTCGCCGTTGTTTACACCACCAGCGAAAATCTGCAAGGAGCGGGAACGGGTCCCTCCGGCTCCGAATTCGCCGCCATGGCGCTGAAAATTTGCAGTACAATTCAGGACTTTCGCGATCTTCTGGAACTGACCGCCGGAAAACGGGATGTGCACGATCATTTCGGAGTAATAGATTCATCGGGCGCCGGTTCTTTGTTTGAAGCGGACGGTTTTACCCATGTTGAAATCCCGATTATTGACAGTATCGGCGTCATGGCAAATACGGCGAAATATCATCCCCACGCCACAGCGCCCGCTTCGGGAAGCACATCGCCCGAAAGAGAAGCCCGCGCCGTGTATTTACTGACCCACGGACCCGCGGACGGTCTGGATTACCGCTATTTTTTAAATGAGGTTACCAAAGATTTTTGCACAATCCAGGCTCATGAAGACGCGATGCCGGTCGGTCAATATAAAACCGACGCCGTTCTTTCCCGCTATAAAACGGCTGCCTCCTGCGTGATCAAAGGAGCCAAATCGGGAGATGATCCTAAAACAGAATCCGTAATGTGGCTGACCCTCGGCGAGCCTTCTTTTGCTGTGGCTGTGCCCTTTACCGTAAATGCGCCCGACATCGCACCTGATATTCGGGCGTCATCGGAAGGCGACGGTATGGCGGGTTCCATCGACCGGATGCGAACACTGATTTACGATTACACTGACGGTCGTTATTCCGATAAACACGCGGATACTTACATGCTCATGAAAATTCGCGCCTTTACCATTCCCTATCAGGACAGTATGTGCTATTCTTATAATCGGCATATTGAAAAATGGCGCGCCCAATCCGCGGACGAAGCCCGGCAGGACATGGAAGATTGGGTTTTAAAAATGCAGATCGGCGCGAAAGATTTTTACGATTCGCTGTACGCCCGACTCTCTGGCACTAAAATCGACGACGCCCCAAGCATGCCGACAACGGTTCAACTATTGCGCAATTACCCGAACCCCTTTAATTCCGCGACCACTATTCAATATAATCTGCCCCAAACCCAAAATGCGGAGCTGACGATTTTTAACGTGAGCGGGCAGCGGATCGCTACTCTGGTGAATAAGCGCCAAAAAGCAGGCTCTTATTCGGTCGTGTTTAAAGCCGGTAATCTTCCGGGCGGAGTGTACATAAGCAGGCTTCGAATAAACAATCGTGTTTTCAGCCTTAAAATGATTTTACTGAAATAAAAAAGCGGGAGAATGGAATGTTTTTAATTAAAGGACGTTATATGTTGATGTTTTTCTTGCTGTTGTTTTTGCAATCCGCGACTTCGCAGGAAAGTGCGCGCTCCCAACGTTTGAACGAACGATTAAAAGCCTTTTTTGCAAAAGACGAAGTAAATATTCTGATAACCGACTCCGGATTGGGCGGTCTTTCCGTGGCTGCGGAAATCGAAAAAAACTTCCGTCTAATGCATCCGTTTAAAAAAGTGGGTTTGATTTTTGTAAACGCCCTGCCGTCTAAAGACTACCTGTATAATCAAATGCCGGACACCAAAGAAAAAGTCCGGGTTTTCAACAACGCACTGAACGGAATGGCTGAACGCTTTAAACCCGACATAATCCTTGTAGCCTGTAACACGCTCTCCACCCTTCTAAACAAAACGACCTTTTATCAAAACACGGACATTCCGGTTATCGGGATTGTGGGATTTGGGGTGAATTTGATGTACAAAAATCTGGTCGAACAAAAAAACGCTTCTCTGCTTATTTTAGGAACGCCGACCACAATTGAACAAAATTCGCATAAAGCCGCCCTGCTTGACCTGGGAATTAGCGGCGACCGGATTTACACGAAGAGCTGCCCCATGCTGGAAAGCGAAATCCAAAACGATCCCGCAAGCGATATGGTAGAAACGATGATTGAAATGTACGCGGAAGAAGCTTTGGAAAAAATGACCCTGCCCGATTCCGGCGATTTGTTTTTAGGACTGTGCTGCACACATTACACTTACGCCGCCGCGACATTTAAAAAAGTCTTCGACAAACTAACCGGAAAATCGGTTCGGCTGCTGGATCCGAACAGGGTGATGAGCTCTTTTTTGTTCAAAGATTCTGAAAATGACCGGTTTGACGAAACGGACGTAACCGTGCGGGTGGTTTCCCAGGCGGAATTATCCCCGACTGATGTCTCTTCAATCGCCAAGATGATTGAACCCGTATCCGTCCCGACAGCGGAAGCCTTAAGAAATTATCACCGGGCAAAATCTCTGTTCCGATATTAAAAAATCCGTCCCTGATCAAAGGGATTTAATCGGAAGAATTTATTATTCGTCAGACTTCGGGCAAATGCTTGGTTAAAAACTGATCCAGTTGATTGGCGAAAGTCTGACGATCATTTTGATTCAATGTGGCGGGTCCTCCGGAGTTAACGCCGCTGCCGCGCAATTCATCCATAAAGTTCCGCACGGATAAATGGTAACGAATATTATCTGACGTGTATAATTCTCCTCTGGGATTAAGCGCGTAGCCGCCCTTTTCGACGACCTCGGCGGCAAGGGGAATATCAGCCGTTATGACAAGATCATTCGGTTTAATATGTTGAATAATGTAAGCGTCCGCCACATCAAAACCGCCGGGCACCTGAACGGCTTTAATGTATTGCGAATTTGGAATTCGTAACCTTTGGTTGGAAACAAGCGTGAGCGGGATACTGAGTCTTTTGGCGGCGCGAAACAGAATTTCTTTAATAACTTTCGGACACGCATCCGCATCAACCCAAATTTGCATCAACCAACCTCCTCAATAATTTAACTCCGGCGTGCAACGGGAAAATCTGTTTTTTCTTAAAACGGTTGTACCCACTTTCTGCCCGCGCACCCATTCCGCGGTAAAAGACCCGATAATTTAACTCTTTTCGGATAATTATCAATAACAACCTGAAAGCCCGGCTCAATCAAACCGGATAACGAAACGACATCAGGGGTTAAAGCGTTTTAATCATCGTCCTATTTCTCCTGCTACCGGCATTTCACTAATTAGCGCAATTTTTAAAATGTCTGAACCGTGATTTGTCTTGACCACCCTAATCATGGTAATCCTTTAATCCTTTTAATCAAGGTTCAGACGATTATTGTGCACCCGTTTAAATTGCAGACTTTTTGTGCCAAAATTAACTCAAATTATGCATTAGGAATAATTTAAAATCTGAAAAGTCCTTTATTGACAGGAACCGTTTTAAGCTCAAAGACAGACCGTGGAAGAGAACCCACCTTGAGATTTAGCCGTTTGTAAAAGAACTAATTCAATAAAAAAATTATCCTTTTTCGTAACAGGAATACTATTTTTTCTTGCAGAATATCCCGCAAGGGCTGGGAATTTTAAGGATCTCATTTAAAAGATTTATTAGACGATGCGTTCGCTTTATTCGTAAATATGTACTAATTCTGCCAAAATAATATCTTTTGTGCAAATTAGATTTTCATCTATTAACTCATCTAATTTTTCTGATTTTATTCCTGCCCTGAAATAATCTATCCAAACAGAGCTGTCAACTAATACTGGCATTTCGCTTTCTTAAATTATCTAAGTCAATGTTCAAATCAATCTTGCCTTTGAAAGATTTTATCTCTTTTATTTTATTTCTTTGAATAATATTCTGAAGCGCATATTTTATTAATTCTGTTTTTGTTCTTGCTTTTGTTATTTTCATCGCTTCATTTATTAAGTCTTCGGGTATATCTATTGTTGTTCTCATAATTCTCACCTTCTTGTTTATGCATAACATATAAAATTCTTTATGCTTATGCAAACGGCTTTTCGGTATTAGAGCCCTGCTAACCCCTAAACCTCACTGTTAGCAAAACAACTCAAAATTAGCGCAAGCAATCCGAAAAATAAAAGACTATTTTACTGTAATCATATTCGTTTTCTTTGGCAATTTAATAAAAGACGAAAAGCTTGCATCATCCTCTATTGTCATTACATGAATTCCTTCCGCTCCCTTTGCCGCTTTGAACGCCACATATAACGCCCCTCCTATTGCGCCGCCCATAACTCCCGCTATTGCCACCTCACTGGGATTATACACATTTTTATAAGGAAGATAAATCACGTTGTTTTTCTTGTCATAAAAGTCGAGATAAATATCGCCGATATAATTTACCGAATTTGACTCAACTGAAAAATATAAATTCGGCAAATCCAATGCTTCGTCTATTAAACCTTCATTATTTTTAAACCTGATTTTTTTAATATGATAGTTGCCCGGAACAAGACAAAAACCAAAACGTTTATTCGGCTTAAGCTCCAATACTTTTATTTCGCTTCCTTTAACGTCCATATTTTTGACAAATAAAAATAATTCCCATGTTCTTTTATATTTTTCCGGCAATTCCCCGAATATTATCTTATTTGACGAATCAATTACTGCGACTATTTTTTCGTTCGGAAAAAATTCGGGTTCCGGATCGTATAACGGACCTTGCCTTTTGGGATCGAATAAAAAACCGTCCTCCTTTTGTTCCAAAATCTTGCCATAGACAGGAATAATCTTTCTGTCTTTTTTCTTAAAAAGAACCGGAAATTTCCCATTCCACCTACTCCGATAATGATAAAATCCTTCCACGGTAGATTTACAGCGCGGATAATCCGAAAGAGTGATAGCTTTGGGCGAACACCCCAAAAATAAAATCAGCAATACCAAAATAGAAAATTGTTTCAGCAACTTTTGAACCTCCTGATTTCTTAAGTAGCTGCTAATTTATATTTTAAATTGCTAACAGATTGCGGGTGAGCGAATTTAAACTCCGGAAAAACTTTCAAAACAATAAGAAACCGGACCCGTTTAAATTCGTACTCCGTCCGCTTGTCAGAGAGGCGTTAGCTTTAGTAGTTTATTCGCACTATCTGATTAAAATCATTTTCTTTGTCTTTACAACCCCATTTGCAACTAACCTGTAAAAATATAAACCGGATGATACCGGAAAGCCGTTTTTATCTTTTCCGTCCCATAGCACTATGTGATTTGATGCACTGAATCTTTTATCTGCAAGCGTAGTGATTACCCTTCCCATTATATCGTATATTTTAAGGTTGACATGGCTTTCAACGGGAATATCAAACTTAATATAAGTGGAATGATTAAAAGGATTGGGATAGTTCTGATACAATACAAAAGATTCCGGTATCGATTGGATTAATGTATCCACGGTTATGCCCCGAAGTTCATCGATGGGTCTTGACCATACTCCAAAAGAAAAAGGTGAAGAATACAAATATGTTCCATCGTTAACAAGCGAATAGATATTTTTAATGGGAAGATTTAAATTCACCGGTATCCAGGTTAAGCCTGTATCAGAGGACATGAAAATGCCGTTGCCGACGGAAGCGGCAAAAATCATTGAATCCGTAGAAGCTAGGGAAAATATAATAGCATGTGCATTTAGCGCTAAATTCCACGTTTCACCAAAGTCGGGCGACCTATATACGCCGGAAGCTGTCCCAACGAAAAGATAATTATTGTGAAAAATGATAGAAAAAATCGTATTACTCGAAGCCCAAGGATATTCGATCTTGTTCCAGGTCTTTCCCGTGTCTGCAGAACTGTACATTCCTCCTTGACATCCTGCAAATAGTAAATCATTTACTCCGTAAAGGGATCTGACAACGAAACTTGAGATGCCGTTGCTCGATTTTACCCATTGTTCTCCAATATATTTGAAAACCCCGCTCGTTGTCCCGGCAAACAGGATTCCGTTATATTCAATTAATGCGTTAACAAATTGTCCGGTCATTCCTTTATTTGCTTTAGTCCAGGTAGTTCCGTTATCTGTTGAGAGAAATACACCAAAGGAATTCGTTCCGGCATATATTTTTGATCCGCTTGAAAGGAGACAAAACACATCTTCTACGGATAATCCGTTGTTAATACGCGACCATGAATTACCATGATCATTTGATCGGTGGATGCCGACATCCGTAGCGGCAAAGAGAGCTCCGTTATGAATTACCATATCGCGAACTATAGTGTTAACAATACCATTATTAGATTCTTCCCATGTTATTCCTTCATCAGAGGATATATAAAGCCCCCCATTCCTGGTACCGACAAATATTGTTTTACCGAATGATTCAATTGCTATTATGTTTTTTGAACCAACACCTGATTTAATTCGTTGCCAATTTGATCCGCCGTCTGTTGAAACATATAAGCCGTAATAAGTACCGGCAAATAATTTCTCACCAAATGCAAAAATCCGCTTAATAGAAGTATTCATGGATGACGGCGAAATCTTAATCCATGACATTCCGTTATCATCGGAACGAAAAATCCCATTCAAGGTGCTTGCGAATAGACTTGACCCGGAAGCCGTGAAAGAATATATGGCAAAATTTAGCAACCCGTTATTGGATGGGCTCCAGGATAGTCCGTTATCTGTTGAGCGAAACACCCCCGCTCCATCTGTTCCGGCAAACAAATAGGAGCCAAATTTAAAAAGGCAGTTAACTCTGTTAATGGTTAAGCCCGAATCGGATTTCAGCCACGTCTTGCCCAGGTCAGTGGAAGCGAGAATTCCCTTGCGATGCGTACCTATGAGAATAAGTGAATCTATTACGAGAATTGATGACACATACGAATCTTTTAATGTGGAATTTCGGGCAGTCCAGCTTTTTCCACGGTCAAAAGAAATAAAGACGCCATCGTATGTACCTGCAATTATAAATGATTGATCTGCTGCCAGCGCTGTAACGAAATGATTATCCAACCCATCGTTTGAGGATTTCCATGATTTTCCGCCATCCTTTGACACAAAGACTCCGGCATAAGTTCCGAGATACAATTGTTCAATGTCACCGGCTATTGCATGCACAGGACCGCCTACAGGTCCTGAAGTTTGCTTCCATTGACCTCGACACACATTCCAGCTAAAGATTAGAAGGAGGGAGATGGTGACTAAAGGAATGTTTCTGCCACCGCTAAATGCAATGAGTGAATGGCGCGTGCAGCGTTTAACAGAATATATGATAACAATTAAAATTGATTGAATCATGACATATCAATCCCTAAACAAAGCGCCTTAACATTTTATTAACCCCGGGGGTCTTATCATTTTATTTACAATATCAGGAAAATACTCCGGTCTGCCATACTAATCCTAAAAAATAAAAGTTATTCTTACTTTTGCCCTGAACTATGGCGTGATTTTTATATATGATTAAACCTAACTTCATCAAAATATAAAAATTATTTCCATTATTTCAAGTATTTTTGTCGTTTGAAAATTTTATCAAAAATATTATACTAACCTAAAATGGCAAGTACCAAATTGCAAAAGGTATTGTTTTGGCTGGCTTACTTGTAAAAATTTAAGCGCGTCGCATTCAAACATTTCGAATCGGGATCGCAATCGGCTGCAATTACTGCTGAAGATCAACCGTTTTCAACAAAGGATTGAATGATAGCGTTTCAAAAGAGCTCTCAGTTGCTAACCAATCCATTAGAATAATTTTCGTTGATCATTAATATTTATTTTAGATAATTGATTTTGCAAAAAGCCAAATTTATACAAATCTCTGTTTTGATGTAATATCCTACCAATGATAATGTCCGGATGAGTACCAAAATTCTTTGCATACATCTTTATGATTTCTAAAATTTCATTACCGGCAGTTATCTTGCTCATTATGCTTTCAAATTCCTTATTTTTCAGCAACCATTGTAATGCAAACTCAGTAGCTTCCTTTTCATATTGATCTTCATCGTTTATGTCTCTTACTTCTTCAATAAATATATTTTTTTTATTTCCGTGTAGTAAAATATGCCCTAATTCGTGAAACAATGAAAACCAAAAGATATCATACCTTTTATAACGATCATAGATTTGGATAATCGGATTTTCATCTATCCACCTAACCACTCCGTTGATTGGCAATTTCGGTAAAGTAGAGGTGTAAATTACTTTAACTCCCGCTTCCAAACATTCGGTTTGGATTTCCATGAAAAAGTTTTCCGGTTTATCTGCCATAATTTTTTTCAACACGGGTAACTTTTTTCGCAACGCTTGTTGTGAGTATTTTGGCGCATCAATCGATTTTGCAATTTGTTCGCCTTTTGCCAACCAGGCAGATAGAGCGTAAGGATCTTTTTTATGTTTAAGCG